>JAJECB010000301.1 GCA_022822245.1 Gammaproteobacteria bacterium | reverse complement strand
ATCTCGCGGCTCTGGGACGTCATGTACAACGGGAGCCGCGCCCACTACGCGATCCGCCGCGGACACGTGTTCCCCGCCCTCGGGCGCCGCGGCATCACCATGTCCGGGATCGGCGGCATCGACATGGCCCTGTGGGATATCCTCGGCAAGTCCCTCGGGGTGCCGGTGTGGAGGCTGCTGGGCGGCCGCCGGCAGGAACGGATGCCGGCCTACGCGTCGGGGGGCTGGGCGCCCGCGGACCGGATCACCGAGGAGCTCCAGAGCTTCGTCGACCGGGGGAACTTCAAGGCGGTCAAGATGCGGGTCGGCACCGGAGACGGCGAGGTCGCGGACTCGGTGCGCCGGGTGCGGGCCGCGCGGGCCGGTCTCGACTCCGGAATCACCATCATGTGCGACGCGCACGGCACCTGGAACGTGGCCGAGGCCAAGCGGTTCTGCCGGGAGGTCGCGGAGTGCAACCTCGGCTGGTTCGAGGAGCCGGTCACCGCCGACGACAAGCGCGGGCTCGCCGAGGTGCGGGCGGCGACCGACATCCCGATCGCGACCGGCGAGAGCGAGTTCAACCGTTTCGACTTCCGGGACCTCGCCGAGCTCCGGGCGGCCGACGTGTTCCAGCCGGACCTTTCGATCGCGGGCGGGATCACCGAGGCGATGCGGATCGAGGCGCTCGCCTCGGCGTACCAGATCCGCTTCGCGCCCCATCTCTGGGGCGGGGCGTGCACGTTCGCGTCCGGCCTCCACGTCGCCGCGGTGGCGTCGACCGGGTTCATCATCGAGTACTCGCTCGGCGCGAACCCGATGCTCCACGAGCTCGCCCACGAGGACTTCACGGTCGAGGACGGGCACCTCGAGATCCCGGACCGGCCCGGGCTCGGCCTCACCATCGACGAGGACTTCGTCGCCCGCTACCGGGTGGCGTAGCGCGCCGCGCGGACCCCGCCCCGGACGCGCCCGCGACGGAACGGCCCCGACCGAACCGAACCGATCCGCACCGCCGAAGCACCGCCGAAGATGCAGACCATCAGCCAGATGCTCGCCGAGGTCCGGCGGCGGACGCCGGGGGCGACGGCCGTCGCGTACCGGGGCGAACGCATCACCTTCGCGGAGCTCGACGGCGCGGCGCGGCGCGCCGCGCGCGGGCTCTCGGAGCTCGGGGTCGGGCACGGCGACCGGGTGGCCCTCTGGCTTCCCAACTCCCCCGCGTACCTCGTCCTGTGGCTCGGCGCAGCCCGCCTCGGCGCGGTCACCGTCGCGGTCAACACCCGCTTCCGCGCGGTCGAGGTCGCGGACATCGTGCGGCGCTCCGGGGCGAAGGCGCTCGCCCTCTGGCCGGGGTTTCGCGGCATCGCGTTCCTCGACATCCTCGGGGAGATCGACCGGAGCGCCCTCGAACGCCTGGAGACCCTGCTCATCTACGAGGAAGTGGAGGGGGACGGGGCGGCGGCCGGGGGTGCGGGAACGGCCGCGGCGCCTCCTGCCCTCCCCGCCTCGCTCGCCCATTGCCGCCGGGTCCCGTTCCCGGACCTTCTCGAGCGCCCGCCCCTCGACGAGGACCGGGCCGCTCCCGGCGACGGCGCCAACATGTTCACCACCTCCGGCACGACGCGCGCCCCCAAGTTCGTGGTGCACAGCCACGCGAGCGTCACCGCCCACGCCCTCGCGGTGGCCCGCGAGCTCGGCTACGCGGCGGACCCCGCGGGCGGCGTGCTTGGGGCCCTGCCGCTATGCGGGGTGTTCGGCTTCTGCCAGACCACCGCCGCCCTCGCCGCGGGGAGCACCCTCGCCCTCACGAGCGCGTTCGACGCGGCAGAGGCGGTGCGGCTCGTCGACGAGCACCGGGTGCGGTGCCTCAACGTGACCGACGACATGGTGCTCGCGATGCTCGACGCCACCCGGCGCGAGGTCGCGCTCCCGACCGTGGAGGCGTGCGGGTACGCGGCGTTTACCGCGAAGCCGGACGAGCTGCTCGCGCGGGCAAAGGCGCGGGGGCTCCCCCTCGTCGGGCTCTACGGGATGAGCGAAGTCCAGGCCTTCTTCGCGCGCCAGCCCCTCGACGCCACCGCCGAGCGGCGCCTCCTCGGCGGCGGCATTCCCGTCGACCCCGCGGGACGGGCCCGCGTCCGCGACCCCGAGTCGGGGCGCCTCCTCGCGGCGGGCGAGGCGGGGGAGATCGAGATCGCGGGGCCGAGCCTCATGCGCGAGTACTACGGGAATCCGGACGCGACCCGGGAGACGATCTCCGAGGACGGCTTCGTCCGGTCGGGCGATCTCGGCCACCTCACGGACGACGGCGGGTTCGTCTACCTCGCGCGCATGGGCGACGCCATGCGGCTCGGCGGGTTCCTCGTGAGCCCGGCCGAGATCGAGGGCCAGCTCAACGAGCACCCGGCGGTGCGCGGCGCGCAGGTCGTGGAGGTGGACACCGAGCGCGGCCCGCGTCCCGTCGCCTTCGTCGTCCCCGGCCCGGACGGCGGCTTCGACGAGGAGGCGCTCCGCGAGCACTGCGGGCGCTCCCTCGCCCGCTTCAAGGTGCCGGCGCGGATCTTCGCGGTGGACGAGTTCCCCACCACGATGAGCGCGAACGGAACCAAGATCCGGCGCACCGAGCTCCGCCGCATGGCGGAGGCGCGCCTCGCTGCAAGCCCCGTCCCTCCCGGCGCGTAGCCTTCGCGCCGGCGCATCTCAAAGGCTACCCAGCCGAGCGAGGGGATACGGATACGTCCGGGCCATGGGGACCAGCTCACCCAGCACCGAAGCGGGAGCCGGCCGGGGATCGGGCGGGGGATTCGTGCGGGTGGAACTTCCGGATGCGGAGGTGGAGTACCGGCGGGGGTTTTTCGGTCCGAACGAGGCGCTGGCGTTGTTCGATGCGTTGCGCGCCGATATCCGGTGGGAGCGGCACCGGGTGCGGATCCGGGGGCGCGAGGTCGACTGCCCCCGCCTCTCCGGGTGGGAAGGCGACGCGACCTACGCCTACTCCGGGATCACGCTCCGCCCCGCGCCGTGGACCCCGAGGGTCGCCGCCGTCCGCCGGCGGATCGAAGCCGCGACCGGGGAAGCCTTCAACAGCGTGCTCGCGAACCTCTACCGGGACGGGAGCGACCGCCTCGGCTGGCACGCGGACGACGAGCCGGAGCTCGGCCCCGCCCCGGTCATCGCTTCGGCGAGCTTCGGGGCGCCCCGTCGATTCCTCCTCCGCCCGAAGCGAGGCGGCGGGGCCTCCGTCCCCATCGTCCTCGAGCCGGGCTCGCTCCTCGTCATGCGCGGCCCGACCCAGCGGCACTGGCTCCACTCCGTCCCCCCGACCCGAAGGCCCGTCGGACCGCGCATCAACCTCACGTTCCGGCGGGTCCTCGCGTGACGGAGGCCGTTGCCTCCACTCCCGCACGCGGCGGACCGGAAAACGTGGACGCGACCCCTCCGGCGAGCCGCGAACGACCCTCGTTGCCTCGCCTCGGGCGCTCGTGATGCAATAGGAAACGCCCGTGGACTCCGTAGCCGATCCGCGGTACGTGGAATCGGGAAGGCGCGAGCGTGCGAGGCCGCGCGAGGCCGGGGTCGGAAAGCGGCAGCGAGAAGGCAGGCACATGGCAGGAAACTCCGCGATGGACTACCGGCACATCTCCGTCGACCCCCTCACCCCGACGATCGGGGCCGAGGTCTCCGGGGTCGACCTCCGCGAGCCGCTCGACGACGAGACCTTCGAGGAGGTCCACGGCGCCCTCGTCGAGCACGGGGTCGTCTTCTTCCGCGACCAGGCCATCGACCACGAGCAGCACCTCGCCTTCGGGCGGCGCTTCGGGCCGCTCCACGTCCACCCTGCCGCCCCGTGCGTCGACGGCAACCCCGAGCTCATGCTCATCCACACCGATGCGAATTCCACCCGCCAGAACGGCGAGGACTGGCACACCGACGTGTCCTGCGACGAGGAGCCGCCGATGGGCTCGGTGCTGCACCTGCACAAGGTGCCTGAGTCGGGCGGCGACACCCTCTTCTCGTGCATGTACGCGGCGTGGGAGGCCCTCTCGGAGCCGATGAAGGCGCTCCTCGCGCCGCTCGAAGCCCGGCACGAGTCGGCACACCTCTACGACGGGGTCAACGGCCGGGGGCTCTACGGCGACGCGACGGTGAGGCGGCGCAACGAGTGGCCGAGCGCGGTGCACCCAGTGGTCCGGACCCATCCCGTCTCCGGGCGGCCCGCCCTCTACGTCAACCGGACCTTCACTCGCCGGATCCTCGGCGTCACCGAGCGCGAGAGCCGTGCCCTCCTCGACTTCCTGTTCGAGCACGTCACGAACCCGCACTTCCAGTGCCGCTTCCGCTGGCGCGAGAACTCGATCGCCTTCTGGGACAACCGCTGCGTGCAGCACCACGCGATGTGGGACTACTACCCCGAGACCCGCACCGGCACCCGAGTGACCGTCGCCGGCGACCGCCCCTTCCGCTGACCGCACGGCCCCCGGACAGAAGCTGAGGAATGAGTCCGCAACGGAGACCTCTAGCCCGGATATTTCACCGATGTCCTGCTGCGGACACCAATCTGCGTGCGTTAGCGGGCCGTACTCCCTCAAGCCGCTTCGACGTAGTGTGAGCTACGCCTTCAGCGTCTTTCGGTCCGTGCGGCCCACTACCACAAGCATCTTGGCGCCCTCGCGACGAACATCGGTGAATTTTCCGGGCTAGCCCGCCGTCTCCCGGAGCGCCTGCACGATCCAGGTGTTGATGCTCACCCCGCTCGCCGCCGCAGCCGTCGCGACGGCTGCATGGAGCTCGGAGCCGAGACGCACGTTCAGCCGGCCGGAGAAGGGCCGGCGGGGCTCGACGGCGTCTTCCTCGCACCAGGCCAGGTACTCGTCGATGGAGCGCTCGAACTCCCGGCGAAGCTCCCTCGCGTCCGTCGCCTCGAAAGTCGCGATCGGATACGGCCCGCTGTTCACGACCCGTCCATGCAGGATATCGGCGGAATCGTCGAACTCGACCGCCGCCGCGTATCCCTTGTACTCCATCATGGCAGAACCCCCGCTGCTCTCAGGAATGCCGCGATATCGCGAACCGTCGCCCGGCCGGTGATCGGCCTCGGATGAGGCCGATGGATCACGATCCGCTCTCCGCTCTTCGCGAGTCCGACCCGCGATCCCGACCGTTCGACGACTTCGACCCCACAGGCTCGCAGCATGGCCTCGATATCCTCCCATCGGATGTCCGATGGCGTCGGCCTCTCGAACACGCGCACCAAGGTCCTGCGGTGCTTGCCTCGCATGGCGCAACACTTTAGAACCGTGGTAGTACCGATTCAAGTACCATAAGACCTGTCGGATCCGCCGAGCACAGAGATCCCCTTCCCCCGCCCCAGTCCTCTCTCCTGCGAGGGCCCGCCGTCTTCCGTCGTTTGTTTGAAGGATGAAATTTCAGGCTTGAAATAATTCCGGGACGGGCGCAGACTGCCCCCCGGCGTTTCGGCACCCGGAGGGGCGCCCATGAACATCGCCTGTCTCGGCGGGGGGCCCGCGGGCCTTTACTTCGCGATCAGCCTGAAGCTCCGCAACCCCGCCCACGAGATCACGGTGTTCGAACGCAACGCCCCGGACGACACCTTCGGCTGGGGGGTGGTCCTCTCCGACGAGACGCTGCGGAACCTCGCCGCCAACGACGCGGTGAGCGCGGCCGCGATCCACAGCCACTTCGCGTACTGGGACGACATCGCGGTCTGCATCCGGGGCGAGCGCATCGTGTCGACGGGCCACGGGTTCTGCGGCATCGGGCGGCACCGCCTCCTCGAGCTCCTCCAGGAGCGGGCCGCCCGCCTCGGCGTCCACGTCCGGTACGAGACGAGGGCCGACGACCCGGCCCCGTTCGCCGAGGAGTTCGACCTCGTCGCCGCCGCCGACGGCTTGCACTCGCGCACCCGGGAGGCGTGGCGGGAGCACTTTCGGCCCCAGGTCGACCTTCGCCACTGCAAGTTCGTGTGGCTCGGCACCCACCAGAAGTTCGACGACGCGTTCACGTTCCTCTTCGAGGAGACCGAGCACGGCTGGGTATGGGCGCACGCCTACCAGTTCGACGCGCGCACCGCCACCTTCATCGTCGAATGCTCGCAGGCCACTTGGGAGGCGTTCGGTTTCGAGGCGATGAGCCAGGCCGAATCGGCGGCGACCTGCGAGCGGATCTTCGCCGCCCATCTCGGCGGGCTTCCGCTCATGAGCAACGCGACCCACCTCCGGGGCTCGGCCTGGCTCAGTTTCCCGCGCGTGCTCTGCGAGAAGTGGTCGCACCGCAACGTCGTACTGCTCGGAGACGCCGCCGCCACCGCCCACTTCTCGATCGGCTCCGGAACCAAGCTCGCGATGGAGGGCGCGGTGGCCCTCGCCCAGGCCCTGGTCGAGGAGCCGACCGTGGAGGCGGCGTTCGCGGCCTACGAGAAGCTCCGCCGCGTCGAGGCCCTCCGCCTTCAGTCCGCGGCCCGCAACTCCCTCGCCTGGTTCGAGGACGTCGAGCGCTACCTCGACCTCGACCCGGTGCAGTTCAACTACTCGCTGCTGACCCGCTCGCAGCGGATCAGCCACGAGAACCTCCGGCTCCGCGACCCCGGGTGGCTGCGGAGCGCGGAGAGCTGGTTCCAGGCGCGGGCCGGCGCCCCGAACGTTCCGGTCCGCCCCCCGATGTTCGCGCCCTTCACCCTCCGCGACCTCCGCCTCGAGAACCGGGTCGTCGTCTCGCCCATGGCGCAGTACAAGGCGGTGGACGGCGCTCCCGGGGACTGGCACCTCGTCCACTACGCGGAGCGGGCCAAGGGCGGAGCGGGCCTCGTCACCATCGAGATGACCTGCGTCAGCCCCGAGGGCCGGATCACCCCCGGCTGCACCGGGCTCTACGCGGACGAGCACACCGCGGCCTTCAAGCGGATCACGGACTTCGTGCACCGGGAGACGAAGGCGAAGATCTGCTGCCAGCTCGGGCATTCCGGACCGAAGGGCTCGACCCGGCTTGGCTGGGAGACCATGGACGCGCCGCTCCCGGACGGCAACTGGCCGGTGATGGGCGCATCTCCCGTCCCGTGGTCGCCCCGGAACCAGACCCCGCGGGAGATGACCGAGGACGACATGGAGCGGGTGACGGCGGAGTTCGTCGACGCGGCCCGCCGCGCGGAGGAGGCGGGCTTCGACATGCTCGAGCTTCACTGCGCCCACGGCTACCTTCTCTCCTCGTTCATCACCCCGCTCACGAACCGGCGCAAGGACCGGTACGGAGGCAGCCTCGAGAACCGGATGCGCTTCCCGCTTCGCGTCTTCCGGGCCGTCCGGGCCGCGTGGCCGGCGCCCAAGCCGATGTCGGTCCGGATCTCGGCGAACGACTGGGTCGGCGACGAGGGGGTCACCCCGGAGCTCTCGGTGGAGGTCGCCCTCGCCTTCAAGCGCGCTGGGGCGGACATCTGCGACGTGTCGGCGGGGCAGACCTCGACCCGCGCCCGGCCCGTGTACGGGCGCATGTTCCAGACCCCGTTCGCGGACCGGATCCGCAACGAGGGCCACATGGCGACGATGGCGGTCGGGAACATCTACGAGGCCGACCACGTCAACTCGATCCTGCTCGCGGGCCGGGCGGACCTCGTGTGCCTCGCCCGCCCGCACCTCGCGAACCCCTACTGGACCTTCCACGCGGCGGCGGCCCTCGGCGACCGCGAGGTCGAGTGGCCCCTGCCCTACCTCGCGGGCCGGGATCAGCTCCAGCGCCTCGCCGAGCGGGGCGAAGCGGCGGGTCCGGCGGCGGCCGCGGCAGGGGGTACTTGAGCCGTGTCATCCCTCGAAGGGAGGCACGCGGTCGTCACCGGCGCGGGCACCGGGATCGGGGCCGCGATCGCGGGGGCGCTCGCGGACGAGGGCGCCCGGGTGACCCTCGTCGGGCGCAGGCGCGAGGTGCTGGAGCGGCTCGCCGCCGGTTCGCGCGACCGGCTGCATCCGGCACCGGCCGACGTGACGGACGACGACTCGCTCCGCGCCGCGTTCGAGCGGGCGGGACGCGAACGGGGCCCCGTGAGCATCGTCGTCGCCAACGCCGGGGCGGCCGCGAGCGCCCCCTTCGCGCGACTCGGCCCCGGGATGTGGGCGGAGATGCTGGAGGTGAACCTCACCGGCTGCTACCGCACCTTCCGGCACGGTCTCGCGGCGATGGAGCGCGAGGCCGGGTGGGGGCGGCTCGTCGCGGTCGCGTCCACCGCGGGCCTCAAGGGCTACCCCTACGTCGCCGCCTACTGCGCGGCGAAGCACGGGGTCGTGGGGCTCGTCCGGGCCCTCGCCGTCGAGCTCGCGAGGACCGGGACCACCGTCAACGCGGTCTGCCCGGGGTTCACCGAGACGCCGCTCCTCGAGCGGAGCGTCCACACCATCGTCCGACAAGGCTCGAAGAGCGCCGAGGAGGCGCGTGCGGCGCTCGCCTCCGACAACCCGATGGGCCGATTCATCGAACCCGCGGAAGTGGCCCGGGCCGTCCTCTGGCTCTGCGGCCCCGGTTCGGACGCGGTCACCGGCCAGAGCGTCTCGGTGTCCGGGGGGGCGACGTGGTGAGCGCCGCGAGGACTCCTGCCTCGCCGAAGATTCCTGCCTCGCCGACGCCGGGGGACGCCAAGGCGCGGCTTCGCCTCTGGATCCGGATGCTGCGCCTTACGCGGGCCATCGAGTCGGAGCTTCGCGAGAACCTGCGGACGGAGTTCGCGGCCACCCTCCCCCGCTTCGACGTGATGGCCGCCCTCCATCGCTTCCCCGACGGCATGATCCTCTCCGAGCTCTCGCGCTACCTCATGGTGTCGAACGGCAACGTGACCGGCATCATCAACCGCCTCGTGAGCGACGGCCTCGTCGAGCGCACCCTCCGGGACGGGGACCGCCGCACGTCGGTGGTCCGCCTGACGGAGCGGGGCATGGGGAACTTCGAGTCGATGGCGGGCGCGCACGAGTCGTGGGTGAACGAGATCTTCACCGGCCTCTCCCCCGGAGAGGCGGAGCGGCTTTCCACCCGGCTCAAGCAGACCGGCATCTACCCAAGGACCGCGCCGTGAGCGCCGCCCCGGCTCGAATCGGAGGGAGGACGGCGTGACGACGACCCTCGGGCCGACGGCCCACATGGACACCTTCGCCCGCGACAACCTGCCGCCGGCCGACGAGTGGCCGGACCTCCTGCCCGGCCCGGTGGACTACCCGGAGCGGCTGAACACCGCCGTCGAGCTCTCCGACCGGATGGTCCAGGCCGGCTTCGGCGATCACGTGGCCCTCATCGGGCACGGCCGGCGCCGCACCTACAAGGAGCTCACCGACTGGACCAACCGCCTCGCCCGAGCCCTTCGCGACGACTTCGGCGTGAAGCCCGGCAACCGGGTGCTCATCCGCTCCGCCAACAACCCGGCGATGGTCGGGTGCTGGCTCGCGGCCACCAAGGCGGGAGCGGTGGTGGTGAACACCATGCCGATGCTGCGCGCCGGGGAGCTCGCGAAGGTCGTCGAGAAGGCCCGGGTCCGGCTCGCCCTCTGCGACACCCGGATGATGGACGAGCTCGTCGCCTGCTCGAAGGCGAGCCGGTTCCTCGAGCAGGTCGTCGGCTTCGACGGCACCGCCAACCACGACGCGGAGCTCGACCGCATCGCCCTGACCAAGCCGGTCCGGTTCGACGCCGTCGCGACCGGCCGCGACGACGTCGCCCTGCTCGCCTTCACCTCCGGGACCACCGGAGAGCCCAGGGTCACGATGCACTTTCACCGCGACCTGCTCTCGATCGCGGACGGTTATGCGAAAGAGGTGCTCGCGGTCACCCCGGACGACGTCTTCGTCGGGTCGCCGCCCCTCGCGTTCACCTTCGGGCTCGGCGGCCTCGCGATCTTTCCGCTTCGCTTCGGGGCGGCCGCCGCCCTGCTCGAGGAGGCAACCCCGCGGAACATGGTGGAACTCATCGAGCGGTACCGGGCGAGCATCGTGTTCACCGCGCCCACCGCGTACCGCGCCATGCTGGACGCGATGGACGAGGGGGCGGATCTCACTTCGCTGCGCCTCGCGGTGTCCGCGGGGGAGACCCTGCCCGCCCCGGTCTTCGACGCGTGGACCTCGCGGACGGGGAAGCCCATCCTGGACGGCATCGGCACCACGGAGCTCCTCCACATCTTCATCTCCAACCGCATCGGCGAGGCGGAAGCGGGCTCGACCGGCACCCCGGTGACCGGGTACGAGGCACGCATCGTCGGCGAGGACGGCGAGGAGCTGCCCGACGGCGAGGTCGGGCGCCTCGCGGTCCGCGGCCCGACCGGCTGCCGCTATCTCGGGGGCGAACAGCAGGCGGGGTACGTTCGGGGCGGCTGGAACCTGACCGGCGACGCCTTCCGGCGCGACGAGCGGGGGCAGTTCCACTTCGCGGCGCGGGTCGACGACCTCATCGTGTCGGCGGGCTACAACATCGCGGGGCCCGAGGTCGAGGCGGCGCTCCTCGCCCATCCGGACGTGGCGGAGTGCGCGGTGGTCGGCGTGACGGACGAGCGAAGGGGGCAAGTCGTGGTCGCGCACGTGGTGCCGCGCGAAGGCGCCGCGCCCGGAGACGACCTCGCCGAGCGCCTCAAGGCCCACGTCAAGACATCCATCGCGCCCTACAAGTATCCTCGTGCGGTGCGGTTCACGGACGCCCTTCCGAAGACTCCGACGGGAAAGATCCAGCGCTTCCGGCTGAAGGACGGGTGATCGGAGCGGGCGCCGGCCCCGCCGGCCGCACTACCCACCCCGGCCGCATGCGGCGCTCATGCGCCCGTGCCGCCACCTTCCCGCGCAGAGAGGAGAACCCTGTTCATGGCCGACATCCACCAGCCGCTTCACCCCTCGCACTGGCGTCGCCCCAAGGGCTACGCGAACGGCATCGCCGCGTCCCCCGGGCGCACCCTCTTCCTCGGCGGGCAAGTCGGATGGAACCCCGAGCAGGAGATCGAATCGGACGACTTCGTCCGCCAGGTCGAGCGCACGCTCCGCAACATCGTCGAGATCCTCGCCGAGGCCGGGGCGGGACCGGAGCACCTCGTCCGCCTCACCTGGTTCGTGACCGACAAGCGCGAGTACCTGGACAGCCTCCCGGGCATCGGGGCGGCCTACCGCGAGGTCATCGGGCGGCACTACCCCGCCATGAGCCTGTTCCAGGTCGTGGGTCTGGTCGATGACCGGGCCAAGGTGGAGATCGAGGCGACGGCGGTCGTGCCGTAGGCCGGCCGGCCGCACCGCGGGTCCGTCCGGGGCGGCTCGCCCGCCTCCGGCGCCGATCGACCCGGCGCAGGTCCGGGGATCCGGGCCGGTCACGCGGAGTCGGGAGGTCGTTGCCGCGCCGTACATTTCACTGATCTTAACTACATCGAGCAGACATCGGATACGGCGAAGGTCTCCCGAGCCGGTCGTCCATCGGGCCGCGTGTGTGTCCCGGGACCCGGAAGCGCGGCCCGATACCACTCGTTTCTTCGGCTCAGGTCCGATTCGCAGGCGTGTTGGTTGTTCAGCCCTCCATTCGCGCGATCTCCCGCGGCGGAGAGCGCCCGCGATACGGTCATCGCACCCAAGCTCGCCGATCCGATTGGAATAGAATGCTCTGAGCTCCCTCCTTTCCCGAATCGTACGAGACATGTCGGATTCGACACCCCTCATGCAGCCCCATCGGCCCACCATCATGGGCAACCGGCACATGATCGTCGCCGGCCACTACCTCGCGGCGCAGGCCGGTTTCCAGGTCCTTGAGTCAGGAGGCAACGCGATCGACGCGGGCGTCGCGGCCGGGCTCGTGCTCAACGTGGTGGAAAGCGAGATGGCGAGCTTCGGCGGGGTGGCGCCGATCATCCTCTATCTGGCGGAGACGGACGAGTTCTTCACGATCAGCGGTCTTGGCGGTTGGCCCCAGGCGGCGAGCTGTGGCTATTTCCAGGCGAACCACGGCGGCCGAATTCCCAAGGGCATCCTGCGCACGATCGTGCCCGCTGCGCCCGACGCCTGGGTCACTGCCCTGGAGCGCTGGGGCACCCTTTCCTTCGCCGACGTCTGCGCGACGGCGATCCGCCTCGCTCGCGAAGGCTTCGTCACCTATCCCCTCTTGTGCGACTGGATTGCGCAGGAGTCCGATGCGATTCGCGATTGGCCGGGGAGTGCCGCCATATACCTGCCCGAGGGCCGTCCGCCCCGGGTTGGCGAAATCCTGAGGCACGAGGACCTCGCGAACACCTTTCAGTTTCTTGCCGATGAGGAGAAGGCGCATGCAGGCCAAGGCCGCGAGGCCGGCCTCGAGGCGGTGCGACGGGCCTTTTATCGCGGCGACATCGCCGCTCGGATCGCGGCCCACCAGCGAGAAAACGGCGGCCTGCTGACGGCTGCCGACCTGGCCGATTTCCGGGTGGGCATCGAGCCCCCGATCCGTACGACGTTCGGCGACGCGGAGATCTGGGGATGCGGCCCTTGGTGCCAGGGGCCGATGCTGCTCCAGGCGGCGAACATCCTGGAGGGAATGGATCTCGAGTCCATGGGCCACAACTCGGTCGCCTACCTGCACACTCTCGCCGAGGCCATGAACCTTGCCGCGGCCGACCGCCACGCCTACTACGGCGACCCGCGTTTCGTCCACGTCCCGATCGAGACGTTGCTCTCGAAGGAATACGCCGCCGAGCGCCGCGGGCTCATTGCCTCCGAGCAAGCCTTCGGCCGCATGCCGCCGCCCGGAACCATCGCCGGCCATGCGCCCGGCCCCGGACCCTACGACGAGACCCCGGGCGCAGTTTCGACGAAATCACCCGATGGAGCCGACAAGCTGGACACTTCCTATGTGTGCGTCGTCGATCGCTGGGGCAACGCCTTCTCCGCCACGCCGAGCGACAGCGGTCTCCAGGCTCCGGTTCCGCCGGGCCTCGGATTCGTTCCCTCGCCACGGGGAGGACAGGCTTGGACCGACCCTCGGGCGCCCGCCTCGATCGCCCCCGGCAAGCGCCCGCGGCTCACCCCCAACCCGGCCATCGCCATCCGCCGCGGTGAAATGCTGATGCCCTTCGGTACCCCCGGCGCCGACGTCCAGACCCAGATGATGCTGCAGGTGTTCCTCAACATCGAGGTCTTCGGCATGGACCCGCAAAGTGCGGTGGAGGCCGAGCGCATCGCCAGCCACAATTTTCCCGGCACGCACGACCCCCACGACCATGCACCGGGCAGCCTGTGGCTTCAGGGCAGCATGGAACCGGCGACCGGGGAGGCCCTGGCCGCCCTGGGGCACGTCATCCATTGGTATCCGGAGCGCGGTCCCGCCAACACCTCCCCCGACATCAACGGGGTGTGCGTCATCCGCAAGGACCTGAAGACCGGCGTGATGGCGGGCGGCGCGGACCCGCGGCGGCCGGCCTACGGACTCGGCTGGTAGGAGCCGGTGCTGGCCTCGCCCACGAATGCCCAGGCATGGAACGTTTCCCTCAGGTCGGTCGAAGCCGTTCTCGGGGCCGGGATCCGAGAAAGTCGCCCGGTGCGGGGAGGCCACTGGTGACGATTCCACCGGACCCCTTCACTGACGGAGGCCTGCCCGCGTTCGCCCGACGACTTCGATCCGGCGACGTGTCGGCCGAGGAGACGGTCGCGACCTGCCTGGACCGGATCGAGGCCTTGGAGCCGTCCCTGAACGCCTTCGAACACCTGGCGAGGGAATCGGCTCTTGCGAGCGCCCGCGCCCTCGACAGGACGCTCGCGGCGGGGATCGATCTCGGGCCCCTCATGGGCGTGCCGGTGGCCGTCAAGGACCTGATCGCGGTGGAAGGCATGCCAACTACCGCCGGGTCGAACGTGGACGTGAGCGACCTCATCGGCACCGAAGGCGGGTTCGTCCAGCGCATGAGGCAGGCCGGATGCGTCATCGTGGGCAAGACCCGGACGGTGGAGTTCGCACTCGGCGGGGCTGGTACCAACCGAGTCCGTGGTACGCCGATCAATCCCTGGGACGGTGCGGTGCCGCGAGCGCCGGGAGGCTCCAGCAGCGGTTCGGCAGTAGCCGCGGCGGCCCGGATGTGCCGCATAGCCATCGGCTCGGATACCGGCGGATCGGTGCGCGGGCCGGCCGCCTTCTGCGGCGCGTTCGGTCTCAAGACCAGCAAGTCCCTGTGGCCGACGGACGGGGTCTATCCCCTCTCCCCGACCCTGGACACGCTCGGCCCGCTCGCCTCGACGGCGGCGGATGCAGCCTGGTTCTTCGCCGGTTATCACGGGACGCGCCCTGTGCAACCGGCCCCCGTTCGGGGCCTGCGCCTCGGCCGACCCACGAACTATTTCTTCGACGATCTGGAGCCTGAGGTCGCCCGGAGCTGCGATGCAGCTCTCGAGGTCCTGGCCTCGGCGGGGGTTGCCATCGTCGAGATCGATGTGCCGGAGGCAGGAATGGATACGCCCTGGTTCTACGATCTGGTGGTTGTCGAGTTTCTGGAGTGCCTGGGCCGCGAGCGATTCGTTCGGAACCTGAACCGAATCGACCCCGACGTGGCCAACTGGGGAATGACCGGGGTCGGCATGCCGGCCGATCGCTATGTCCAGGCCCTCGAGCGGCACCGGCTACTTTGCTGCCAGGCGGACGAGCGGTTCGCCGGCCTCGACGGGATCCTCTCGCCCACCCGCCCTATTACGGCTCCGCCCCTCGCCGCGTTCGATGATGCCGACGAGTACCGCCGCCTCGCGTCCGTGATGGCTCGCAACACCCGCTTCGGCAACATGAGCGGAGTGTGCGCCTCGTCGACCCCCATCCACCAGCTCGGTTCCGACCTGCCCGTCGGGCTGATGCTGATGGGACCGGCGGGTACGGATGCCGGACTGATGTCGATCGCATTGACCCTTGAAGAGATCCTTGGCCCGCCGCCGGAACCCGATCTCCTTGCCTTCGCAGCACACGCATGAACGCGAGCGGCGGCTGCGAAAGGCACGCGGCGCCCCTTGTGCATGCGGCGGAACCGAACGAGAGGGAGAAATCCATGTCGACGGAAACGGCCCATCCGGCCCCTTGGCGTCCATGCCTGCGGGGAACGCGTCACATGGTCGTCTGTGGGCACCCCATGGCGGCCCAGGCCGGGCTGGCAGTGCTCGAGGGCGGCGGCAACGCGGTAGACGCGGGCGTCACGGCCGGCATCGCACTCGGCGTGCTGGAGCCCGAGTACGTGGGTTTCGCCGGGGTCGCGCCCATTCTCGTGCGCATGGCCGGCACCGGCGAGGTGACCACTTTGAGCGGCCTCGGTCCCTGGCCCAGGGCCGCGTCGTGCGAGTACTTCCGCGAGCACCATGCAGGCGTGATTCCGGAGGGCCTCAAACGGTGCGTCGTACCGGGCGCCCCGGATGCCTGGATCACCGCCCTTCAGCGTTTCGGAACCTTCACCTTCGGGGAGGCAGCGTCGGCGGCGATTCGGTTCGCCCGTGACGGATTCCCCGTCTATTCCATACTTGCCCACCTGATCCGAGAGAACCGTGACAACTACGCGCGCTGGCCCACGAGCGCGGAGGTGTTTCTGCCGGGCGGCGAGCCTCCCCGCGTAGGAGATCTGTTCGTCCAGTCGGACCTCGCCGGGAGCCTCCAGTATCTGGCTGACGAGGAGCGGGCGAAAGGGGGCGGGAATCGACTTGCGGGGCTGCGCGCCGCGCGCGACGCCTTCTACCGGGGAGACATCGCGCACGCGATCGTTCGTTATCACCGCGAGAACGGCGGGTTGATGACGGAGAAGGACCTGGCCGGGTTCCGCGCCGGTGTGGAGCCCCCCGTGCGCACGCGGTTCAGGGATCTGGAGGTCTACGGCTGCGGGCCGTGGTGCCAAGGCCCGATGTTGCTCCAGAGCCTCAATATCCTCGAGGGTACGAGTCTCGGGGCGATGGGCCACAACACCCCCGACTACCTGCACACCCTCGCCGAGGCGATCAAGCTCGCGGCCGCCGATCGCGACGCATACTACGGCGATCCGAAGTTCGTCCCGGTGCCCATGGACGCCCTGCTGGACAAGGGCTACGCGGCCGAACGCCTGGCCATGATCCGCGACGGTGAGGCCTGGCCCGATCGGCCACCGCCCGGCGTGCTGGACGGAATTCCGTGGCCGGGAGAGGGTGCGCCGGCTCCGGCGGGTGTCTCCCCGGAGGCGCTGAGCGCGGCCGACACCTCGTACGTCTGCGCCGTGGACCGCGACGGCAACGCGTTCTCGGCCACCCCGAGCGACGGCTCCACCAACCACCCCCTTGTCGCGGGTACGGGCCTGTTCTGCTCGCCCCGGGGGATCAGCGCTTGGACCGACCCCGGGCACCCTTGCTCGGTCGCTCCCGGCAAACGGCCGCGGCTTACACCCAACCCCGCCCTCGCGGTGCGCGAAGGGGACTTCGTCATGCCTTTCGGGACCCCCGGCGGCGACGTGCAGACCCAGGCCATGCTCCAGGTGCTCCTCAACGCCACGCTGTGGGACATGGACCTGCAGACGGCGGTGGAAATGCCGCGCATGGCCTCGTACAGCTTCCCGTCGTCCTTCTGGCCCCACGAGAGCCTGCCCGGCCGGCTGCAGGTGGAGTCCCGCATGGACCGAAACGTGGTACCGGATCTGACAGCACGGGGTCACGACGCCCGATGGTGGCCCGACTGGACGTACCTCGCCGGCTCGGTCTGCGCGGTGCGCCGCGACATCACGACAGGCGTGCTGGAAGGGGGCGCGGACTTCCGCCGCGCGGCCTATGGAGCGGGCTGGTGAGCACCCCGCACCTCTTTCCGCCCGACCCTCTGGGCTCGGGAGGCATCGCGGCGTTTGGCCGGCGTCTTCGCGGCGGCGCGACCACCTCTGCTGCCACCACCGAAGCGTTTCTCGCCCGCATCGAGGCCTTCGACGGTCGCTTGGGGGCCTTCGAGCACGTGGCCGCCGAGATGGCCCTTGCGTCGGCCCGGGCCATGGACGACGCGCTTGCGGCAGGGCTCGACCTCGGTCCGCTCATGGGGGTTCCGGTGGGGGTCAAGGACCTGCTGGCCGTCGAGGGCATGCCGACGACGGCGGGCTCCAATGTCGACGTCAACGACATCATCGGCCCGGAGGGCGCGTTTGTCCGTCGCCTCAAACGCGCCGGGTGCGTCATCCTCGGCAAGACCAGGACGGTGGAATTCGCGTTCGGCGGCGCTACCCACACGCGTGGGACGCCCTGGAACCCTTGGGACAAGAAGGTTCATCGCAGCGCCGCGGGTTCCTCTTCCGGGTCCGCCGTGGCTGTCGCGGCGGGGATGTCCGGCTTCGCCATCGGCTCCGACACTGGGGGCTCGGTCCGCCTGCCGGCCGCGTTTTGCGGTATTGCGGGCCTCAAGACAACGGCTGGGCGGTGGCCCCTGGACGGCGTGTTTCCCCTGTCCCCCACCTTCGACACGCTTGGCCTCCTGACTCGAACGGTCGAGGATGCCGCCCTTGCCTACGCGGCCCTGGAAGGCGAATGTCCGCCCGGCGCTCTCACGCCGGAAGGGCTACGCCTCGGGCGCCCTGACGTACCGTTCGAAGACCTCGAACCGGACGTCGAGGCAGCGGTATTGGCCGCGCTCGATCGGATTGCGATGGCGGGGGCGGCAATCGACCCGTTCACGTTGCCCGAGGCCGGAGAGCCGACAAGCCGAATCGCCCTCGTCTCGCCAATCGAGCTGATCGCCGGGCTCGGGCGGGAACGGTTTCTCGCGCAGAGCGCGCACATGCATCCGGACATCGCAGCGCGGGCCGCCATCGGCCTCGAAGCCACCGCGGAGGACTACATCGGGCGAATCCGGCTTCACCGCGAGCTTTGCCGCATCGCGGCTGACCGCATGGAAGGGTACGACGCCTGGATCATGCCGACCTGCCCCATCCTGCCGCCGCCGGTGGCCGCTTTCGACGGCTCCGCGACGGAGCAACGGTTCCATGCTCGGCTGCCGCGGAATACCCGACCGGTGAACGCGTTCGGCATGTGCGCAGTGACCCTGCCCCTGACGGGACCCGAGACGGGCCTCCCGGTGGGCCTTCAGGTGGTGGGGCCGGCGCGTGCCGAAAGGAGCGTGCTCTCGGTAGCACGGACGCTCGAGACCGTGCTGGGCTCCGTCGCTCCGCCGGACCCGAGCGCCTTTTGCGCCGCCGTCAGGGCGGAGTGAGACCGGCCGCCGCCGCGATGTCCGAAGCGGCCATCTCCCGCCGCCGACCGGAGGAAAGCCCGCGGGAACGCGGTGTCATGTGCCTTTGGGCGGTGCCTTCCGCCGCCTCGCCACCTGGGTGACAAGCACGAGGGCGGCCAACGCGAGGCCGACCAGATCGGTGGCCCACCCCGCGAGCAGCAGCAGCAGAGCGGCCCCACCCAGGCACAGTCGTTGCCACCAGTTGGCCGGCGCGATCAGGAAGCCCATGGTGCACGCGGCGAGACAGGCGACTCCGAACAGCCCGGTGACGCTGGCGAGGATCACGGTAAGGAACGGTCCACGCGCCAAGTACTCCGGTGCAGCCACGAACAGGAACGGCACAATCAGGCCCGGGAGCGCCAGCGCCATCGCGTAGCGGGCCACGACCAGCCACGGAGCGTTGGCAACGTTTGCGGCGACGTAGACGGCGGCGCATACGGGCGGGGTGATCGCCGACATGACGGCGAAGTAGAACATGAAGAGGTGGGCCGAGAACTCGGGGACTCCCATGCCGGTCACCGTCGGCGCCAGCACCGCGGCGGCCACCACGTAGGCGGCGGGAGTCGGAAGGCCCATGCCGAGCACGATCGCCACCACGGCCGACAGGGCAAGGGCGAACGGCTGGTTACCTTCGCTCATGGAGATGATGAACTCGCTCAGCTTGATGCCGATGCCGGTGGTGCCCACCGTCATCACCACAAGTTGTGCGCAAAGCGCGAGCGGCGTGATCACCGCCAGCGCGACCGCGGCGCCTTCGAGGGCGTGCCAGAGCACGATCAGCCGTTCCCTGAGGCGAGCCAGCGAGCCGAACCCCAGGTGGGTGACCACGGCCCCGACAAAGGCGTAGAGCACCGCCCGGGACGTGTCGAAGCCGGCCATCAGGAAATAGATCAGCAGCCCGATCGGAATCACCAGCGCGAGCAGCCGGATGGGATGGAAGACGACCAGGGCGCCGCCCACCTGCTCCTTGGGCACCGGCGGCAGGGTGTGCTTCTGGGCATAGAAGCGAACCGCGAAGAACGCGCCGCCGTAGTACAGCACCGCCGGTATGAGGGCCGGCAGCAGGATATCCCGGTAGGGAATGCCGAGATACTCGGCCATGATGAAGGCGGCCGCGCCCATGACCGGGGGCATGAGCTGTCCGCCGGTGGAGGCGACCGCCTCCACCGCCGCGGCGAAGGAGCGGTTGTATCCCAGGCCCTTCATCATCGGGATGGTGAAGGACCCCGTCGCCACCACGTTGGAGACGGTGCTGCCCGATACGGTGCCGAAGAGGCTGGAGGCGAGCACTGCCACGTACGCGCCGCCCCCGACCATGCGCCCGCCCACCCAGAGGCTGATCCCCTTCAGCGCCTGGCCGGCCCCGGTGGCGCTGATGGTCGACCCGAAGATGATGAACATCGCGATCGTGGTGGCGATCACCGCCGTCACCAGACCCCACATGCCGCGGGTCGTGGTGTACGCAATCTCCAGGATCGTGGTGAGGTCGAACCCCCGGTGCCCGAGCAGACCCGGGAACCAGGGGCCAAAGTAGGCATAGGCGAGGAAGATGACGCCGAGCACCGGCAGGAACGGGCCGATCGTGCGGCGGCCGGTTTCGAGGGCAATCACAATCAGAACCGCACCCAGAATCAGGTCGTGGAGCGGCGGATAGCCGACCGCACCGAGCTCGATGATGCGTTCGTAGCTGACGACGATGTTGATGCACAACGCCGCCACGAGCGCCATGGAGAGATAATCGTGCCAGCTCGGCCGCCGGTCACGGCCGGTGCCGAAGAGCAGATAGACCAGTATCAGCGCGACGCCCACGTGGACGCTGCGATGGATGAAGTTCGGCAGCGCACCGGTCCAGGCGGTCACCACGTGGAAGGCGACGAGCACGAGGCCGCACACTCGCGTCGGCCACTGCAACCAGTGCGGGAGGCGGAAGTACCGCTCGCGAAGGCCCGTCTCTTCCGTATCCAGGACCGACCGCTCCGGCGCAACCGCTTCGGATTGTGCCCCCGCGTTGGTATCGTGGCCCGGGACGGAAGTCGATTTCGTACGGAGGTCAACCATGCGGGTTCAACTCCTGGGCACTGGAAATCCCGTGCCCTCTCTGAAACGTGCGTCGGCCGGCTACCTCATTCGAAAGGGGCGGGACGTCATCCTCTTCGATCACGGACCAGGGGCCCATTGGCGTTTACTGCAGGCCGGCGTGCGGGCCGTGGAGGTCACTCACGTCTTCATGAGCCACCTTCACTACGACCATTGCGTGGATTTCGTCCGCCTGTACCTGAACCGTTGGGACCAGGGTTCGGGAAGGATTCCGCCGCTCAGGATGTACGGTCCGCCGGGGTTTCAACGCTTCGTCGATCGGCTGTTCGGTCCCGACGGGGCCTTCGACCTGGATCTCACTGCCCGCACCCGACATCCCGAGAGCCTCGAGGTCTTTCGCGAACGCGGCGGGACGGGACGGCGCAGTCGTCCCGAGAGAGAAGTTACCGAGCTCACGGGGGGCGACGTGGTGGAGGGCAACGGTTGGCGGCTGAGCTACGTCGACATGCCCCATCACCAACCCTACCTTGCCTGCAACGGCCTTCGTCTGGAAAGCGACGAGGGCACGGTGGCCTATACCGGCGACATTACGCCCCCGTTCGTGCAGGGAACGGATGGCGGCTTCGCCTACCGGTCCGGGGACGATCCTGCCGTCGAGGGTCATTTCGCGCCCCTGCGCGAGCTCGCGAGGAATGCCGACCTCCTGATCCAGTATCTCCATTTGCCCAATGCCGATGCCATGGTCGGCCGCGCCCCGGCCCTGCCCGGCCGTCCGCCCGGCAACATCGCCGATGCCATGCACAAGCTCGTCGCGCGGATTGCCCAGGAAGGAGCCGTAAAGCGCATGGTCGTGACGCACCTCAACCCCGCCATCGATCAGGACGGGGTACGTGAACGCGTAACCGCGGAAATGGGGGCGATCTTCCACGGGGTGCTGATCTGGGGGGAGGACCTCATGGAGATCCCTGTCGGCGAGGGGTGAGCACGGCGAGGACGGACCCGAAGTCCGTCCCCGCCGCGGCGACCATGTTGGCCGACTCCGGCCGGCTACGGCATCAGGCGATCGGGGATGGTCTTGCCGATTTCCTGGAAGTACCGCACTGCGCCGGGATGGAGCGGAATGTTGCCGTCGCTCAAGGTGAGATCGATCGGGTCGGTTTCCCCGGCCGGCTTGAACACCTTGGCGATCTCGTCCCTGCGTTCGATGGCGATCTTGGTCAGCCAGTAGGCGGCCTCGTCAGGCATGTCGGCGTTGGCCGCCGCGCCGGGCAGGAAGGCCCAGCTATTCTGATCCTCCGGCATGTTCGCAAGGGCGGCAGGGAGCTTCAGGTGCGGCAGGGATGGAAAGTCCTTCCTCAGAAGCGTCACTTGCTCGTCACTGAAGCCGAGAATGCGGATGGGACGCGTGGTCTGGATGTCGAGAAACGTCGCGTCCAGCCGCAACCCGGGCAACCCTTTGGAAAATCCGATGATTTCGCCGTTCTTGGTCGCCGCCACGAGGTCGGGCATGGCACCCTGATAGTAGTCGGGTTCGATGCCGAGCACCTTCATGATCTGCATGGTCGCCTTCTGCGATCCGCTGCCCCGGTGGCCGGGGCTCCACCTCTTGCCTGCGAGACCGGCCACCGACGTCACACCGGACCCCTCGGTGACCATGAACGCCTGCGGAGCCACCATGAAGAGGTTGAGCAGCCGCAACTGCTTTTGCGGGTTGTCCTTCCAGTTGCCGCTGACGCCGTGGTAGGCCTCGTAGAGGGGCCGCATCGCGATGAGGCCAGCGTTGAGCTGACCCTTGCTCATGCGGGCCAGGTTTTCTTCGATGCCTCCGGTCTCGGAGACGGTGATGCGCACCGGCGCGTTCATCTCGGTCGCAAGCTTGCTGACCGTGGCGTAGTACGCAAAGAAGCTGGACCGGGCACTGGTCGTGCCGACGGCAACGTCTACTTTCTGTGCCATGGCGGTGGTGGCCTGGAACAGCATGACTCCCGCGGCTCCAAGGATCGTGGCAATTCGTTTCATCTCTCGTCTCTCCCGTTTCTGTTCTCCAAGGAACCCGGCGTCTGGATCGGCCGGCACCAGAACCGCTACGGCGAGTCCGACCGGACCTAGGCTAGAGCCTGTCCGCGAGCGAAGTCAACGCGAAGCAGGAACTGCTCGGAGAACCGGTAGTCGTGGCCGCTCTGGATCCGGGACCGGCGCGGCCAGCGGATCTCCTGATTGCGAACGAAGCTCAGCCAGGGAGCACCGACGCCCCGTGACCACCGCCCTCCTGGGAGCGGGCATCTTGTCCGCGCAGACGTTGAGGAGCCGCTTCGCGTGGGCTGGAAGCCCGCGCTTGTATGGTCCGCCCCGCGTTTGCAAGGGGGTGGCGGTGCGGGCAAGGACCGGCGGATCAGGAAAGATCGATGGCGTGGCGCTTGAGGTCCGAGAACGCGACGATCTCCAGGGTTGCGGCATGGGTCGCCCGCAGCACCACCCTCGGGGCCGCCCCCGCCTCCAGCGCCTCCTGCCAGCGCGCCGCGCACAGGCACCACTGGTCGCCCGGGCGCAGCCCCGGAAAGCCGAACTCCTCGCGCGGGGTCGAGAGGTCGTTGCCGCGAGAACGGGAGAACTCGAGGAACTCGCGTGTCACGCGGGTACAGACGGTGTGGCGGCCGAAGTCCTCGTCCGAGGTGTTGCAGCAGCCGTCTCGAAAGAAGCCGGTGAGGGGATCCTCCGAGCAGGGCTCGATCGGCTCACCAAAGACGTTCGTCGCCGGGTCCATCACCATCCTCCTTCTCGCCACCGCCAGCCGCGGCGCCCGGCGCCGCGAGGCGCCTGCATCCACCCTCGCCATGCAGGCGCCTCGGCGGACTCAGTCCTTCCAGTATGCCCCCATCTCGCGGCGACATCGCTCCAGGTCGTCGATCTTCTCGACGACCGACTTCGCTCCCCGGGCGACCACCGTGCCCACCAGCACCTCGACAAGCGCGGTGACGGCCACGTAGGACGGGAAGAAGCTCGGGCTCTGGACGGGAACGAGCAGGATGTCGTCCGAGTACGCGGCAAGCGGCGAAGTCCGCCGGTCGGTGATGCCGACCACCCGGGCGCCGCTCTCCCGGGCGTGGCGGGCCACGTTGACGGTCTCGACCGCCCAGGGCTCGATCGAGATTCCGACCATCACGTCATCGCCGGTCAATGAATCCACCCGAAAGGTGGACTCGCCGTTGTGCCACGTCAGCAGGTGCCAGTTGCGAAAGCCCATGGCCCCGACGCAATGGAAATAGTTGGCGGCCGAATGAGACTCGAACGTTCCGGCGACGAGCACCTGGCGGGCGCCCGTCAGCGCCCTTGCCGCCCGTTCGAGCACCGCCCGGTCGACATGGTCGAACAACGCTCCGACATTGAGGAGTGCGGCCCGCTCGAAGGCGTCGAGAGTATGGTCGACCTCGGTCTCGCCCATGGCCACCTGGAGCTGGCTGGCCCACTGCGATCGACCAATGGAGAGGTCGTTGATGCTGTCGCGGTAGAGGTCGCGGAACTCGTTGTAGGC
>JAJECB010000146.1 GCA_022822245.1 Gammaproteobacteria bacterium | reverse complement strand
CGACCCCGACCCCGACCCCGAGACGTCGTTCGCCGAGCGCGAGCGCCTCTTCCGCCTGCCGCGCTCGACCTGGGCCGACTACCGCGAGGACCTCATCTCCGCGGGGGGCGGGGTGTGGCCGCGGACCGCGAAGTCCATCGCCCTCTCCGCGGAGGCGATGGCCGCCCTCGGCATCCCGGGCGAGGCGCCCGCCGCCCGCACCCCGAACGACGTCATCCGGGCCATCCTCCGCGCCCCGGTGGACCTCCTCTGGAACGGGGGCATCGGCACCTACGTCAAGGCCGCGTCGGAGACCCATGCGGCGGTCGGCGACCGTTCGAACGACCCGGTCCGGATCAACGCCCGCGAGCTCCGCTGCCGGGTGGTGGGCGAGGGCGGCAACCTCGGCTTCACCCAGGCCGCGCGCGTCGAGTACGCGCAAGCGGGCGGCCTCGTCAACACCGACGCCATCGACAACTCGGGCGGGGTCGACTGCTCCGACCACGAGGTGAACATCAAGATCCTGCTCGACGGGGCGGTGCGCGCGGGCTCGCTCGACGCGGGGGAGCGGAGCTCGCTCCTGCACTCGATGACGGAGGAGGTGGCGGCGCAGGTCCTGCGGAACAACTACCTCCAGAACGTGGGCCTCGCGGTCGCGCGGACCCAGGCCCCGTCGCTGGTCGAGGTGCACGCCCGCTTCATCGAGCGGCTCGAGCGCAGCGCGGGGCTCGACCGGGCCGGGGAAGGCCTGCCCGACCGCGACGAGATGGCGGAGCGCCGCCGGGCCGGGGAGGGCCTCGTCGGCCCGGAGCTCGCGGTGCTCGTCGCGTACGCCAAGCTCGAGCTCTTCGACACCCTCATCGCTTCGGCGCTGCCCGAGGACCCGGAGATGGCCGCGGAGCTCGCGGCCTACTTCCCGCGGGTCCCCCGCGAGCGGTTCGCGGCCGGGATCCCGCAGCACCGGCTCGCGCGCGAGATCATCTCGACCCTCGCCGCCAACGAGACCGTGAACCGGGCCGGCATCACGTTCGCGTTCCGGCTCTCGGACGAGATCGGGGCGGTGCCGGAGGACGCGGTGCGGGCCTGGTTCGCGCTCCGGAACCTCTACCGCCTGCCCGGGCTGTTCGACGCCATCGAGGGGGCGGAGCTTCCCGCCGCGGCGCACGTCGCGGCGGTGCTCGAGATCCGCAAGCTCGTGGACCGGGGGGCGCGGTGGCTGCTCCGCAACGCTCCCCGGCCGATCTCGGTGGACGCGGTGGTGAAACGCTACCGGGAGGGAGTGCGGGCGGCGGCGGACCGGATCCCGGCGCTGGCCTCCGAGCCGGTCCGCGCCGAGGTGCGGGCGGCGGCGGAGCGGCTCGTGGAGGCGGACGTCCCCGAGGCCCTCGCCGGGCGGCTGGCCCTGTGCTCCGAGCTCCCCTCCGCCCTCGACATCACCGAGGTGGCGTGGCGTTTCCTCGGCTCGGACGGGGTCCCGGGGGAGGGGGTGGCCGCGATGACGGACGAGGTCGTCGAGCTCGCCGCGAGGGCCTGGTACGGGGTCGACGCCCTCCTCGACATCGGCTGGCTCCAGGCGGGCATCGCGGCCCTCCCGCGCACCGACCGGTGGCAGGCGCTCGCCCGGGGGGCGCTCCGCGGGGACCTTCTCCGCCGGCATCGGGCCCTCGCGACCCAGGTTCTCCGCGAGGGCGGCGGCGCCCGTCCGGACGCCGCCCTTCGCGCTTGGCGGAACGCGAACGCCCGGTCACTCCAGCGGTGGAGCGATATCGCGGCCAGCCTGCGGGCGGAGCCGCAGGTCGAGTATCCGATGATGGCGGTTGCGCTGCGCGAGCTGCGGGAGGTCGGCCGCGGCGGTCAGGGCTTGCCTACCGGACCGGGGTCAGCATCGCGTCGAGGTTGAGCTCGTCGCAGAAGTCCATGAACTCTCCCCGGACGGCCGCGATGGCGGAGTCCGCGGGGATCCCCACCGTCATGTGCAGCGAGAACATCGACGCGCCGGTGTGGGGGGCGATGTAGCTCGCCGAGATGAGATCCTCGACGTTGATCTCGCGTCGGGCGAAGAAGTCCGTCACGTCGTGCACGATGCCCGGCTGGTCGAGGGCGATGACCTCCACCGTGTACGGGATGAGGCCGGCCGTGTCCGAGCGCGCGGCGGTGCGGCGCGACTGGAGGGTGATCTCGAGCTCGGACTCTAGCTTCGGGAGCATGCTCTCGGCCTTCGCGATCGCGTTCCATTGCCCGGCGAGCAGCAGCACCATCGCGAACTCGCTCCCGAGGACCGCCATCCGGCTGTCCTTGATCGAGCAGCCGCAGTCCCGGAAGGCGGACGCGAGGCCCCGGACGAGGGTGGGGCGGTCCGTCCCGAGGGCCGAGATGACGAGATGCGACTCGATGGGTCCCTTCATGGACGCGGGCGATCAGGTATCCCAGGGGGTGGCCCGGTTCTCGTTGGATTCGGGCTGGCGGTCCGGGTCCCGGTCCGGATCCGGACCCGGGTCCCGACCCGGATCCGGACCTGGCGCGGGCTCGCCGTAGGACGGGTAGCGCGGCGCGTCCCCGTGGCGGGGCGCGCCCTCGGAGGGGGCGTCGCGGTAGCGGCCCCCCGGCGGACCGCCCTCGCCGGACCCTCGCGACCCCCCCTCGGATCCGGGCCGCCGCGGCCCGGGCGCGTCTCCGCGGCCGCC
>JAJECB010000295.1 GCA_022822245.1 Gammaproteobacteria bacterium | reverse complement strand
AGCTGATGAGGAACTTGCCGGCGTCGAGGACGGACTTCCGCGACGCGAGGAGGACGTGCGACCAGATGAACCCGACCACGAAGTCGACATCGTCGGACTTGACGAGCTTGTCCGCCTTCTGCTTGCCGATCTCGGGCTTGAAGCCGTCGTCCTCGTAGATGATCTCCACGTCGAGGCCGGCCATCTTGCCGCCGATGTGCTCGACGGCGAGGTCGACCGCGTCCTTCATGTCGCGGCCCATCACGGCGGCGCCGGTGGTGAGGGTGGTGACGAAGCCGATCTTGACCTTGTCGGCCCCCTTGGCGGGGTGGAAGGCAAGGGCGAGAAGGCAGGTGGCGAGCCCGAGGGCGATCACGAGCTTTTTCCGCATGTCGTTGGCCTCCTTGGGGGCACCGGCCGTCCGGCGCCGCCGCATTGTTGGTTCAGCGCATGATAAGCGAAAGAGGAGGGGGGGAAAGACTGACGCGGTCCGCGAAGCGGGCGAGGTAGCGAAGCCCCCGGATCGCGCGGCTCCCGTACCACGAGACCATCTCGGCGTCGATGAGCCCGACGGGAACCTGCCCGCCGCCCGGGGCGGCGCGGACGAGGGCGGCGTGCTCCGGCTTGAACGGGTAGGGCTCGCTCGAGAGCAGGACGAGGTCGACGCCGGCGAAGAGGGCTTGGTCGAGCGCCACCTCCGGGTAGCGGACACCGGGGTCGTGGGCGGCCGTCTCCCAGTTGACGAGGGCGAGGGTGCGCGAGATGTAGGTATCGCGCGAGACCGTCATCCACGGCTCCTTCCAGATGAGGTAGAGCACCCGGCGGCGCGGCAGCCGCGCCGCCGCTTCCTTCACCGCCGCGAGCTCGCCGGCGAAGGCGTCCGCGAGGCGCTCGGCGGCCTCCTGCGTTCCGAAGATCGAGCCGAGGAGGCGGTAGAGCCCCGGGTTGTCGTCCGGTTCGAGGGGATGGGTGACGATGACGTGGGGGGCGAACGACTCGATCGCCTCCACGTCCTCCTTCCGGTTCTCGTCCACGTTGACGATGACGTGGGTGGGCGCGAGGTCGCGCAGGCGGTCGAGCCGGACCGTCTTCGTGCCGCCCACCCGCGGGACGGGGTCGACCGCCTCGTGCGGATGGACGCAGAAGGTGGTGCGGCCGACCACGAAGGGGCCGAGCCCGAGGTCGAAGAGGAGCTCGGTGATGCTCGGGACGAGCGAGACGATGCGACGCTCCGGGCCGGCCCGGGGATGCGCGCGGCCCGCCCAGTCGACGCGCTCCGCCGTCACCCGCGGCGGCTCCGGCTCTTGGGGGGAGCCCTCGATTCCGCCCTGCCGGCTATCCGTCTTCGGGGGCGGCGGCCCAGCGCGGGGGGCGCTTGTCGAGGAATGCGCCAATCCCCTCCTGGGCGTCGTCGCCCATCATGTCGCAGGCCATGACTCCGCCGGCGTAGCGGTGGGCCTCGGTCAGTCCCTTCTCGATCTGGCGGTAGAACATGCGCTTGCCGGTCGCCACGGTGGCGGCCGGCTTGGCGCGGATCGCGTCGCAGAGCGCGGCCACCGCCGCATCCAGCTCTTCGGGCGGAGCCACCCGGTTCACGAGGCCGCGGGCGCGCGCCGTCTCGGCGTCGATGAACTCGCCGGTGAAGAGCATCTCGAAGGCCTGCTTGCGCGCGACGTTGCGGCTCAAGGGGACGCTCGGGGTGGAGCAGAAGAGCCCGTGGTCGATTCCGTTGACCGCGATCCGGGCTTCGGTGCTCGCCACCGCGAGGTCGCAGGTCGCGAGGAGCTGGCACCCGGCCGCGGTGGCGAGGCCGTTCACCCGCGCGACGACCGGCTGGGGGAGGCCGACGATGCTCATCATCATGCGGCTGCACCGCTCGAAGAGGGCCTCCTGGAACGCCTGGTCCCGGTGGGCGTACATCTCCTTGAGATCGTGCCCCGCGCAGAACGCGCGCCCCGCGCCGGTCAGGACCACGACCCGCACCGAGGCGTCCGCCGCGACCCGGTCGAGCGCGTCCTGAAGGGCCGCGATCATCGACTCGGAGAGGGGGTTGAGGCGCTCCGGCCGGTTGAGGGTGAGGGTGGCGACGCCGTCGGCGGCGGTCTCCAGGATCTCCGGAGTCGTGTCGTTCATCGTGCCTCCTCGTCCGGTGCCGGCGGGCGCTTCGCCTCCTGGGCTGGTGACATTTCACGCCGACCTGCGGACCATCGCCTACAGTCTGCGCCAACCCGGGCTGCGGGCTTGCGGACCATGAATGTCCGTGGACGCGCCCGGGCATGAAATGGCCCCGGACGCCCGCCGGCCGGGGGTACTCGGGTCTCCCGAGCGGTGGTATTCTGCCTCGCCGATTCCGGCGACGCGAGCGGCGGCGGGCGTCCCCCGCGCGCGGGGCGGCCGGCGAATTCGCATCGAGCACCATGGCGGGACACAGCAAGTGGGCCAACATCCAGCACCGCAAGGGCGCCCAGGACGCCAGGCGGGGCCGGCTGTTTTCCCGCCTCATCCGGGAGGTCTCGATCTCGGCCCGGATCGGCGGGCCGAGCCCCGACGCGAACCCGCGCCTTCGCCAGGCGGTCGACAAGGCCCTCGCCGGCAACGTCCCCAAGGACACGATTGAGCGGGCCATCCGCCGGGCGAGCGGTGACGGCGATCTCGGGAGTCTCGAGGAGATCCGCTACGAGGGCTTCGGCCCCGGCGGGGTGGCGGTCATCGCGGACTGCGTGACCGACAACCGCAACCGGACGGTCGCCGCGGTCCGGCACGCGTTCACCAAGTGCGGCGGCAACCTCGGCTCCGACGGATCGGTCGGGTATCTCTTCAACCGCGTGGGTCAGCTCAGCTACTCCGCCGGGTCGGACGAGGACGCGCTGATGGAAGCGGCGATCGAGGCCGGGGCCGAGGACGTGATCACGAACGAGGACGGCTCGTTCGAGGTCGTGACCGCGCCCGAGGAATACGAGGCGGTGCGTGACGCGCTCCGGGCGGCGGATCTCGAGCCCGAGGAGGCCGGAGTGACCCTTCGGGCGCTCTCCAACGTCTCGCTCGACGAGCCCTCGGAGGCCGTCCGCATCGTGCGTCTCATCGAGGTCCTCGAGGACCTGGACGACGTTCAGCAGGTCTACTCCAATGCCGCCATTTCGCTCGACACGCTCGCCCGGATCGACCGGGACTGACCCCGGGCGGGACTCCGGGACGGTTCCGGCGGCGCCCGGGTGCATCGGAGTGCCGGGTTGAGGGGCGCCAGGATCCTCGGAATCGATCCGGGCTCCAGGATCAC
>JAJECB010000405.1 GCA_022822245.1 Gammaproteobacteria bacterium | reverse complement strand
GATGTTCCCGACCTGGTCCACGGTGACCGAGCAGCCCGCCTCCTCGCACCAGCGCACGAAGAGGTCCCGACCCTCGCGGTCGAGGTCGGTGAGGGCGAGCCGGCACACCCCGCCCTTCTCGGTCGCCCCGATCTCCGCGAGCTCCATCAGGCTCGCCCACAGCCGATCGCCATTGATCTTGAGATTGTCCACTTCCCGCTCCTCGCTACGCTCGCCGGTCCCGGAACTCTAGCCCGCATATCTCACCAACTTTCTGCTGCGGACGCCAATCTGCTCGCTGTGACAAGGCGTACTCCCTCAAGCCGCTTCGACGCAGGGTCGGCTACGCCTTCAGCAGCGCGAAGCGCTCTTGCGGTCCGTGCGCCTTGTCACAGCGGCATCTTGACGCCCTCGCGACGAAAGTTGGTGAGATATGCGGGCTAGCCTACCCGATGAGCTCCGGGACGCGGCTCGCCCGCGAAGTCCGGGCGTCGGCAGGGCGTTCAATGGACCGCTTCCGGCCCGGCGCCCCGGTCGGAGCCGTGCGAAGATCAACCACCGATTTCGAAGATCGGCCTCTCGGCGGCGCGTGTCCAGGCGCTCGCGCCGAGGGCGGCCGCCATCCGCGAACCGAACCTCGGGGAATTCCGCCGGGCGGGACGGACTTCGTTCGGCGCCTCCTCGACTCCCGCCGATCACCCGGGACGCGCGCCATGCAACGGACCATCGAGACCGATGTGGTCGTCGTCGGAGGCGGCGGAGCCGGACTCATGGCCGCGGCCACCGCCGCCGCGACCGGGGGCGACATCGAGGTGCTGCTGCTCGAGCGCGATTCGAGCGAGCGCTGCAACTCGCTCATCTCGAGCAGCTTCATCCCCGCGGCGGGTTCGCGCCTGCAGCGAGCGGCGGGGATCGACGACTCCCCCGAAACGATGGCGGCGGACATCCTGCGCAAGAACGGCCACCGGAGCGACCCGGAGGTGACCCTCGAGATCTGCCGCCGTTCGGCCGAGACCATCCACTGGTTCATCGACGGGATCGGCGTGGAGCTCGAGTTTGCCCCGGAGGTGGCATGGGTCGGACACTCCCGCGCCCGCATGCACAGCCACCCCGCCCGAAGCGGGGTTCCCATCATCGAGCGGATGCGGGAATTCGTCGCATCGCTCCCCAACGCCACCGTGCTCGACGAAACCTCCGGAACCGGCCTCATCCGGACGCGCGAAGGCGCGGTGACCGGGATCACCGCCCGCCGGCACGAAACCGAGCTTCGCATCGCGGCGCGACGGATCGCGCTCGCAACCGGTGGATTCAACGCGAACCGCGAGATGCTGGCCCGATACATCCCCGACATGGCGGACGCGCCCGACATCGGCGCTCGTTCCAACCGGGGCGACGGCATCGCGTGGGGGATGGCGGCCGGCGCGGCCGTGGACCACATGAGCGGATACCAGGGCCGGGACTGCGTCTTCGACGATGGAACGCGCCTCACACCGGGCGTGATCAACGAGGGCGGCATCGCGGTCAACGCAACCGGCCGGCGGTTCGTCAACGAGGAACGGGACTACTCGGAGCTCGCCGCGGTCTACCGGGCCCAGCCGGGCGGATTCGCGGTCTTCGTCTGGGACGAGAGAATCCAGCGCGTGACCGAGCACATGCACGTCATGCGGGAGGCCATGCGCAAAGGGGGCATCGCCAGGTGCGAGCGGGTCGCCGGCATCGCCGAACGATTCGCGCTGCCCGTGGACGCGCTCGAAGAGACAATCGAGGGCTACCGCGCGGCCGTGCGCGCCGGACAAGACGCGCACGGCCGCACGAATCTCACCGAGCCCCTGGAGCCGCCGTTCTACGCCGCCCGAATCACCGGCGCGATGGCGCATACGCAGGGCGGCCTGCGGGTGGACCCCGGGTGCCGGGTGCTCCGGCGGGACGGTCGTCCCGTGCCGAACCTCCATGCCGGCGGCAACACGATGGCGGGACTCTCCGGCGACACCGCGGGCGGCTATCTGTCGGGGAACGGGCTGCTCGTCGCCTACACGAGCGGCATGATCATCGGCCGGAACGTGGCCGCGGCGATGAGGGGAGGGCGCCGGAACGAGCGCGCCTGATCCGGGCCGATCCCGACGTGCTCGGCGGGCGGTGTCCGGGAGCGCGTTCCGTGGCCGAAGCGGTTGCCAAGGGCAGGGCTTTTTCGCTCAAATGCCGGTTTGCAGCCAGGATCGGAGACAAGTCCATGAACACGGGCGCGTTCCTCGCCAAGTCCGCCGTACGCCATGCCGGCCGGCCGGCCCTCGTGCGGGGGGTCGAGACCGTCGCCACGTACTCGGAGTTCGCCGATTCGTGCGCACGGCTCGGCCGCGGCCTCGTCGAAGGCTTGGGCCTCCGGCCGGGGGATCGCTGCGGGATCGCGATGACCAACGCCCCGGAGTTCATGATCGTCCTCTTCGGATGCTGGTACGCGAACGTGTGCGCGATCCCGATGAACGCGAAGCTTCACCGTCGCGAGTTCGAATACATCCTCGACAACTCGGGAGCGCGCGCGTGCTTCGTGAACGGTGCGCTCGCGGAGACCCTGGCCGGCCTCGAAGGCGAGGTCGACTCGCTCGTGCACCTGGTGCGGACCGACGACGAGTCCGCGTGGGGGAACCTCCTCGCGGGCGATGCGCTTCCCCTCCGGGACTGCGACCCCGACGACCCCGCCTGGCTCTTCTACACGAGCGGCACCACCGGCCGGCCGAAGGGCGCGACCCTTACCCACCGGAACCTCGTCTCGCAGACGATGAACTACTTCTGCGACGTGGACGCCATCAGCGAGCGCGACTGCATCATCCATTCCGCCCCGATGTCGCACGCCTCCGGCTGCTACGCGCTGCCCCACGTCGCGCGCGGCGCGGCGCAGGTGGTCCCGGAGAGCGGGGGGTTCCACCCGGAGGAGATCATCGACCTCCTCGACACCCATGCGGGGGCGAGCTTCTTCTTCGCCCCGACGATGATCGTGCGGCTGCTCGAGTCGCGGCGGATCGGGAGCGCGAACCTCGACCACCTCAAGACCATCGTCTACGGCGGCGGTCCCATGTACGTCGAGGACACCCGGCGGGCGCTCGACCTCCTCGGGCCGAAGCTCGTCCAGATCTACGGCCAGGGGGAAGCGCCGATGACCATCACCGGGCTCACGCGCGAGCTCCACCTCGACACCGGGCACCCCCGCTACCTCGAGCGGCTCGGGTCGGTGGGGACGGCCCGGACGGACGTCGAGGTGCGCATCGTCGGCCCGGACGACGAGCCCCTCCCCCCGGACGAGACGGGCGAGGTGATCCTGCGGGGCGACGTGGTGATGAAGGGTTACTGGAATAACCCGGAGGCGACGCGCGAGACCCTGCGGGGCGGGTGGCTCCATACCGGCGACCTCGGAGCGATGGACGAGGACGGCTTCATCACCCTCAAGGACCGCTCCAAGGACATGATCATCTCCGGGGGAACGAACATCTATCCGCGCGAGATCGAGGAGGTGCTCCTGCGCCATCCCGAGGTGCTCGAAGCATCGGTGGTGGGACGCCCCCACCCCGAATGGGGCGAGGAAGTGGTCGCCTTCGTGGTGGCGACGGCGCCGGGGGCGCGGGTGCCGGAGCGCGAGCTCGACACCCTCTGCCTCGAGCACATCGCCCGCTTCAAGCGCCCCCGCGACTACCGCTTCATCGAAACGCTGCCGAAGAACAACTACGGCAAGGTGCTGAAGACCGAGCTCCGGGCGCGGCTCGCCGCCGAGGCGGGCTGACGTCCGGCCGCGCCCCGGGGGCACCGCCGCGTCCCCGACGGTCCGGCCCCGGACCCGACGCCGACGGTCCCGTCGCGAGCGGCCCTCCCCGACCCTTCGGACCAAGCTCTTGGCCCCCCCGGCCATCGGTCGAACGGCGCCGCCTCGCGCAGACCGGCCCTTCGATCCCGGTCGCGGTGCGTCATCGCCTGACCGATTCCATCGCATCGCCCACCGGAGCCGAGTGCGGGACCCGTTCGTGGGCGACGGCGGCCGCGAAGTGCTCGTTGCCGAGGCTCTCGACGCGCCAGGTCACCGCGGGAAGGTGCGGGAAGCGGAACTCGCCGGTCGTCGCCCCGCGCCGCATCGCGGCCGGCACCGCGAACCCGGCAATATCGAGCTGAAGGCCCGTGCCGAGGGCCTTGACGAGCGCCTCCTTGATCGTCCAGAGGCCGTAGAAGCGCCCGATCCGCTGGCCCGCGCCCGCCGCCTCGATCTCCGCCCGTTCGTCGGGCGCGAGCACGGCCTCCAGCAACGCGTCGAGGTCCCGCCGGGGGACCCGCTCCTCCACGTCCACTCCGAGCCGCCCCGCCATCGCGACCGCGATAAGCCCGTGAATGCCGCTGTGGCTCACGCTGAAACCGACGGGGGCCGGATGGTCGGACAGCAGAGCGACCGGCTTTCCGCGCCCCTCCTCACCGAACGAGAGCACCTCGTTCGCGCAGCCGAGCCGGCCGCAAAGGACGGCGCGGAGCGCCGCCCGGCACAGGGTGTACTGGCGGCGGCGGCCGTCGTGCCGGAAGCGCTCCCGGCGCGATCGCTCTTCCTCGTCCAGCCACGCGAGCGCCGCCGCCTCCCGCGCAACATGGGGCGTGAGGTCGACATGGACGACGTCCGCACCCCCCGCCCGGCGGAACGGGCGCCACCACGGCTCGAAACCACGGTCCGGCACGACGATTCAACGACCTCCAAGGGCGGACCCGCCGGGACGAGGCGCCGGCCCGGTCATGGCGGATGATCCGCACTTCGCACTTCCTCCGAACCGCCCGGGGACCAGCGGAAGCAGTGCCGGAGACCGGCCGTCTCCGGTCGTGAGTGAACGCAGAACCGCTCGACTCCTCGACTCCGATCGTGCGCACCGGAGGCGGGGCACGCGCCCGGGCGGGATCAGCTCCGGTAGCCGGCGTTGATGTCGATGTAGGC
>JAJECB010000145.1 GCA_022822245.1 Gammaproteobacteria bacterium | reverse complement strand
AGGGCCATCAACCAGTTCTGGATGAGAAGGAACGCGAGGATGACGAGGAGGTAGCCGCCCTGGAAGATCGGGAGCTTGATCGCGTCCCCGAAGAACCCGCCGAGGGGCTCCACCTCGGCCGTGATCATGGTGATGATCTCGCCCTGGGAGAGCTTGCGGAAGTGCGGCAGCGGGAAGCGGAGGACGCGCGAGTAAAGATCGTAGCGAAGCCGCCGGAGCAACCGCTCCCCGGTGCGCCCCGCGAGCACGTTGATCGCGTACTTGAACGCCTGGTTGGCGATCACGAGGAGGAGAAACACGCCGCAAAGGATGAACAGGAGCTCGAGCTGGGTGAGGGAAACGCCGAGCACGACGGCCGGGAAGTCGCCGGTGTCGCCCTGGATCACCCGGTTCACGATCTGCTTCGGGACCTCGTAGAAGGCATAGAGGAAGGGGTACGACGAGATCGCGAGGACCGTCAGCAGAATCTGCGCGCGAGGCGAGTGCCGGAGGACGTAGCGATAGATCGAGGATTCCATCGTGCCGCCTTCGGTAGCCGGGGCCTTCGCGGACCTCGCTCAGGGGGCGAGGACCATGCCCTCCCGGGCCACGACCGCGCCCGGGAAGAGGCGCCTGGCGTCGGCGCCGATCCGGTCGAGGGCCTCGTCGTCGCGCTCCGGGGCGTGGTGGAAGATCGCGTAGGTCCCCACCCCCGCCGCGCGGCTGAGGCGCGCCCCTTCCTCCCACGTGGAGTGGCCCCATCCCCGGTGCCGGGGGAGCTCCTCGTCGGTGAACATCGCGTCGTAGATCATGAGGTCCGCGCCCTCGACGAGGGCGAGAATGTCCTCGTCCGGCGCGGCGGGATCGTGCTCGGTGTCGGTGACGTAGCAGATGCTGCGCCCGGCGTGCTCCACCCGGTAGCCGGTCGCTCCCCCGGGATGCCGGAGCGGCGCGGTCCGGACCGAGACCCCGCACGGGGGCGCGAGGTCGTCCCCGGCCGAGAAGTCCCGGAACGAGACCTCGGCGGCGAAGACGTCGGGGGTGATGGGAAGGAGCGGCGCGCTCATGAGGCTCCGCACCCCCGACTCGGTCGCGCCGCCCCCCGTCGCCCGGTGTCCGGACCACAGCCGAAGGGAGTTCCCCGGCTGGTACGCGAAGGCGAAGAACGGGAGGCCGACCACGTGGTCGATGTGGCCGTGGGAGAGGAACAGGTCGAGGTCCCGGCAGCCCTCCTCCACGAGCGCGGAGCCGAGCGGACGGAGGCCGGTTCCCGCGTCGAACACCAGCACCGACTCGCCGCAGCGAACCTCGACGCACGAGGTGTTGCCGCCGTAGCGCGCGTACCGGGAATCGGAGACGGGAATGCTTCCCCGCACCCCCCAGAACCGGGCGTACATCTCGTCGCGGGCGGTGTTCATCGGCGAAGTATGCCGGAGCGCCCCCCGATCCAGAAGCGCCGCGCCGTGCCCGCCCCAAGGAGGGCCGTTTCCGGGAGATCGGCGAAAACGGGGGCGGAGCGGGTTCCCGGTCCCGAAGGCTCTCCCCGGCCCCGATCGCTGACCGAAGACCCGCTCCGACCCCGTTTTCGCCGTCTTGCCGGCAGGGTGTATGCTCGACCCCGGCTCGCGGGAAGGGGGAGAAGGTGGAAGCCGTCCGACCTAACGTGGTCGAGTTCGACCTATCGGCCATTCGCCACAACATGCGCGCCCTGCGCGCGATCTCGGGTCCGGAGATCAAGTACATCGCCGCCCTCAAGGCCAACGCCTACGGGCACGGGGCGGCGGCCGTCGCGCGCACCCTCGCCGACGACGGCGACACCTTCGCGCTCGCGACGGGGAGCTTCGAGGACGCGCTCGCCATCCGGAACGCGGGGGTCGAGCTGCCGATCATGATGTTCGGGGGCGCGCTTCCCGAGGCCGCCCCCCTCCTCCTTGCGCACGATCTGATGCCGACCGTCTACGACCGGGACGGCGCCCGGGCCGCATCGCAAGCCGGCCGGACGGCCGGCAAGACCGTGTCGGTCTACGTCAAGGTGGACGCCGGACTCGGGCGGCTCGGCGTGCCGCTGCCCGACGCCCTCGAGTACCTCCGGGAGCTTGCGCGCCTCCCGAACCTGCACGTGGAGGGGGTGTACACCCACCTCTCCTTCTACGACGAGGCGGAGCGCGAGTGGGCGCGAGGCCGGATGCGCGCGTTCGACGGGTTCCTCCGCGAGCTCGGGGCGGCCGGGATCGAGGTGCCGGTGACCCAGGCCCTCGCGAGCTCGTGCATGGTCGCGGGGCTCACCAGCCTCGGCAACGCGGTCTGCCCGGGGCACCTGCTCTACGGGGTGCCCTCGGTCGCCCCGGAGGTCGCGGATACCTCCGCGTTCCGCCCCGTGCTCCGGGCGATCCGAAGCCGTCTCATCCACGCCGGGCCCCCGAAGGCGGGGATGCGGGGCCTGCCGGAGCGCGAAACTCCGGCCCGGATCGGGGTGATCCCCCTCGGCCTCGCGGACGGATACCGGCCGGTGGCGGCCGGACGCGCGGCACACGCCCTCGTGGACGGCGCACGGGCTCCCATTCGGGGGGTGTCCCTGGAGCACATCACCCTCGACCTTTCCGCGCGCCCCGACGCCGGGGTCGGCGACGAGGTGGTGGTCCTCGGCGAGAGCGGCGGGGAGTCGATCACTCTCGGGGATGTCGCCGAGTGGCAGGGAACCCGCCTGCACCACGTCCTCATGGCGTTCGACGGACGCCTCCCCGCCCGGTACGTGGACGGGGAGGAACCCTGATGGGGTGTGCTGGATCCCCCCGCCACCCACCCCTCCCCGCGCCATGAACGGGGCGCACGGCGGGAACGTACCGGCCATTGAGCGCGTCTCTCCTTCGAGCGGCCGAAGCTCCATCTGAAGGGGCGGGGGCCGCCGCCTGCCACCACTGCGGCGCACCGCTCGGCGGCCGGGCCCTCGCCGTCCGGGTCGCGGGGAGCGAGGTTCGGGTCTGCGGCGACCCGTGCCGCACCGCCGCCCGGACCATCGCGGGCGCCGGACTCGACGCGTGGTACACGATTCGCGCCCATGCGGACGCGGCGGGGGCGCTCACCGCGAACCCCGGCTTTCGCGCCGATCTCGACGCTTGGAGGACCCCCGAGGTAGCGGCGCCGCACGTGCGCTCCGCCGGACGCGGGACGGTCGAGGTCACCCTCACCGTGGAGGGAATGCGCTGCGCCGGGTGCGCGTGGCTCGTCGAACGCCTGCTCGCGAAGGCTCCGGGGGTCCTCGCCGCCGCCGTCGACTTCTCCCTTCGCCGCGCGGAGGTCCGCTTCGATGCGGGCGCCGCCGCCCTCCCCGCCCTCCTCGAGACGCTCGCCGACGCGGGCTATCGGGCCACCCCCTACTCCGCCCACGCGGAGGAAGCGGCCATCGAGGCGGAGCGCCGCACCCGCCTCCGCGGGCTCGGGATCTCGGCCCTGTTCGGGATGCAGGTGATGCTGCTCAGCACCGCGCTCCATGCAAGCGCCCTCTACGGCGGAATGGACGCGGGCTTCGAGCGGCTCTTCCGCTGGCTCGCGATGCTGCTCACCGTGCCGGTGCTCGTCTGGCCCGGCCGGGCCTTCTTCACCGGCGCGGTCGCCGCCCTCCGGGAGCGGCGCCTCACGATGGACGTTCCGGTGGCCCTCGGGCTCTCGATCGCCTTCCTCGGAAGCGCGTTCGCGGCCGTGACCGGGAAAGGCGAGATCTGGTTCGATTCGGTGGTGATGTTCGTGACCCTGCTCGGCGGGGCCCGCTACCTGGAGCTGATCGCTCGCCGCCGATCGACCGCGACGGTCCGGGCGCTCGCCCGCGCCGCCCCGCTCGTCGCGATCCGGGTGCGCCGGAGCGAGGACGGGCAGGACGGGCAGGCCGGGAAGGACGGCGAGACGCCGGATGCGAGGGAGGAGCGCGAGGAGCGCGTGCCGGCCGCCACCCTTCGCCCCCGCGACCGGGTGCGGGTCCGGCCCGGCGAAACGGTCCCCGCGGACGGGGTGATCCGCGCCGGGGAGTCCGCCTTCGACGAATCGCTCCTCACCGGCGAATCGCACCCGGTGGCCCGCTCGTGCGGGGGACGGGTCCTCGCGGGCAGCATCAACGGCACGGGCGTGGTCGAGGTGGAGGTGTCTTCCGCCGGGGACGAGACCGTGCTCGGAGGGGTTCTCCGGCGCGCGGAGCGGGCGGCCCGCGAACGCCCCGCCGTCGCCCTCCTCGCGGACCGGGCCGCCGCGTGGTTCATCGCCGGGGTCCTCGTCCTCGCGGCGTCGGTCGCGGGCGCGTGGCTGCTCCACGACCCGTCACGCGCGGTCGCGGTGGTGGTGTCGGTCCTCGTCGTGACCTGCCCCTGCGCCCTCTCCCTCGCCACTCCCGCCGCGATGACCGCCGCGCTCGGGGCGCTCGCCCGCGCAGGGGTCGTCGCCACCCGAGCGAACGCGGTCGAGCGGCTCGCGCTCGCCACCCACTGCCTCGCCGACAAGACCGGCACCCTGTCCGAGGGTCGGCTCCGCCTGCGATCGGTAACCGTTGCGGGCGGGCTCTCGGCCGCGGAGTGCGTCGGGATCGCCGCCGCCCTCGAGCGCCATGCCGCGCACCCCGCGGGGTCGGCGATCGCCGCCGCCGCCAGCCCGGCGGGCGGTGCGGACGGCGGAGACGGCACGGGCTCCTCCGGGGCCGCCGGGGGCGGGCTGATGCGCGCGCGGCGGCACCCCGTTCCCCGGGTCGAGGACGCGCGCGCGCACCACGGCGGGGTCGAGGGCCGGATCGGCGGCCTCCGCCACGCCGTCGGCAGCGCGGCGTT
>JAJECB010000404.1 GCA_022822245.1 Gammaproteobacteria bacterium | reverse complement strand
CCCTAGCCATGCGCTCGCGCTCGCGCGGGTCGGCGTGGGCTCGAAGCGCCTCCGCCCGCCCGACGAGCTCGACGGCGAGAGTGTCGACGTCGGCCGCGATCGGCACGAGGTCCGGGCAATCCTCGACGAGATCACGGTCTTCACGAAGGGCGAGAACGACCGCCACATGGCGCTCCTCCGTGACCGCGAGCGCCGCCGCCACCGCGGTCGAGAGTTCCTCGTGCTCGATTCGGAGCTCGGCGAGGGCTTCCTCCACCGGGCGCGGTACAACCTCAAGGTCGACGATAGCCCGTCGACGCTCGTCGAGCGCGTCCCGGGCCTCCTTGAGCTCTCGTTCCGCATCCGAGACGACAAACGCCTCGAACGCTTGAAGACGGTGCTGGGCGGCGTGGTCGAGATCCTGCTGGCAGAGCACGCAACGAGTCTCGTCTCCCACGACCGGGAACGGGACTTCGGAATAGGCGAACCCTTCGGAGAATGCTCGAGCCGACTCCCAGAGCGTAGACCAAGTTCGCGTGCCCGTGCCCGGAAGGACGCCAGCCGGAAACGCGGCGTCGCGGAGCCTCCTTGCTTCGTCGAGCTTCCGGCGACCCGCCTTCCGTAGAGCAAACAAGGCTTCGACGGACGCGGGCGAAAAAGCGGCCTCGAGTGCGCGAACGTGCTCGGCAAGCCTCTCGACGCGCCCTGCGCGAACGACAAGTGCCTTGCGGAGCTTCTCCGGATCGTTCGCCTTGAGGTCGAGGAGCGACTGCTCGAGAAGCGCAAGGCGCGCGTCGTCCTCAGGCGAGATCCGGGACAGCTCCCACACCGTCTCGGGCGTCGTGAGGATAGTGATCTTCGCGAGCAGATCCGCGACGGCCGTGCCTTCGGGGACCTGCGCCCGGAGGTGGGCGAGGTCGTTCGAGGCGAGCGAACGCTGCTCCTTCTCGAGCTCACCGCGGATCGCGTTGCATGCCCGCACCAGCTTGTCGAAGAGATCAAGCCCGAACGGGCGGAAGGCTACGTTGGTCCTCTCCGTGAGGTAGACGGCGGCAGAGCGGGTATCGAATACGCTGACGCGCGATACGAACTCGTCGTCGCCCTCCCACGTCCACTCCCTCGCTTGGGGGTCCGCGCCGAGCGTGTACTTGATCGCGACGACGGGGGCAGGCGGCGCCGCACCGGCAACCACGTTGCCGAGGATCTTCTCCTGTCCACGAGCCCTGCATGCGCTCTTGAGGATCCGGATGTAGCCGGTCTTCCCCGCAGCGTTATCGCCGTAGACAACGGTGAGACGAGGCGAGAAGCGAAGCGTCTGGTTCTCGGCGAGGGCGTTGACCCCCCGGTGATGGAACAGCGAATCGAGCGACACCGAGGTGCCCGCTCCCCCTTCGTCGGGCACATGCTCGCGGGCAAGTGGGACAACCTCCTTCGGCTCGGCGAGGCCTTGGCCGGCCTTGCAGATCTCAGCAAGACTCAAGATATCCTCGTCCGAGAGTTCGCCGCCGACAACGAGGCGTCGCAATGCGTCGCGTTGCCAGACCGGCCGGCGCTTGTCCATCGACCAGTCGAGGATTTCATGCAGGACGGGCACCGTCACCTCCCTGGAGTTCGTCGCTGTCGCGGGCGGGGCTGTGATCAAGGGGACCCCCGCACGCCTCATTCCGGAACTTCGCAGCCCCTCCGACAAGGTCTCGCGGTTCGCGGCGAGGACCGCAGCCGCTGCCGGGGTTCGCTTCACCGATCGGAGGAATCGTCTCGCGCGAACACGCGATGTCCGGAACGAAGGATCGTGACCTTGCAAGGCGGCGAAGCTAGATTGGAGGCAGCTCGGACATCGTGATGAGCGACCGGCGAGCATTCGGGTTGTGGGCCACCTCTGGAGCACGTCGGATGATCGCCTTGACGGCCTCTTCGAGGAAACGACTCTCCTCGCTCGTGTACTCCAGGGGCACGCCCCTGCGCCTTCCTCGCGCCGACCCCGCCCCTCGTTGAAGTGAGCCTTCCGAGCTCGCGGAGGACGGTCTCGTCGACGGCGTAATGGTTCGGCACCCGCTTGCGGGCTCCCCGATCCGGTCTCCAAGGCAACTCAAGGACAGTCAGACAGAAAAAGGCCATGCTCGCCAGCGGCTCACGCCCTTCCCGGTAACCGAGATACCGGCCGTGCATGCTCCGAGCGTCGGGGGTGAGCGCGAAGGCGGTTGTCGGAGGGAAGGGATAGCGCGCCTTGCCGAGCGAGACCTGGACGTCGTCGCCAACCGAGATGTGGTAGCGAGTTGGCTTCGGCCGAGGAGAGACCTTCCCGGTAGACGGGTCCCGATCCTCGATACCGGCGGAGCCGCACTTAAGGCGGAACTGAGCGGTCCCATGCTCCAGGACGGCCTCGAACTCCCAGCCGGCGATGTACTCGTTCACCGCGGCGAGCGCCTCCTCCTTGCTCGCGTGCTGGTCCCTCATCGTGAAGCGAGCCTTCCCGTCTTCGACGCTGACGTCGAAGGCCGGCTCTTGAAGTGAAAGCGGTCTGGCCCCCCAATACTCGATCGACCGGCTGTGCTCCATGACGAAGTGAAGAGCCTTGAGGTGGGGGAACATCGTCGCGGTGCGGACCACAGTCTAGCCGAGATTGGCTTCGAGGTGGCGCGTCGCGTCGCGCGCGTCGAACCGCCCGGGTCCTCTCGGAGGAAGCTCCCCGAGGCCCTCATGCACGTGCACCGCACGCAGGAGGACCTCTTGGTCGAAACGCCCACCGTCGACTTCGAGGTACCAGCGGGTCGCCGGGCGACCGCCATATCTCTCGAGCATGGCGTCGAGCCCGATGCGCCGGAACTCCTCGGGGGCCGACCCGACCCCCTTCCTCGTCACGACGATGGCCGCCACGGCAAGGCGCTCGATGCGGGGGGTAGGGGCTACGCTACAGGACGATGCGGTCGGGATGGCGGAGAGGCACAGCGACAACGGGCCGAGCGACCGAGAACCGGGAGTCCCTCATCCCGTACCGAGGACCCGCTTCGCGTTCTCTCGCAGCTCGCCGGACGGTCCAACATAACGGTAAAGCGTGACCGGCTTCACCCCGAGCTCCGCCGCGAGGTCGACGACGGACGTGTCGCGGCTCCTCATTGCCGCTTGCGCAAGGCGAACCTGTGCCTTGGAGAGCGCGAACTTCCGCCCTCCCCTTCGACCTCTGGCGCGGGCGGCGGCGAGCCCGGCGACGGTGCGCTCGCGGATGAGCTCGCGTTCAAACTCGGCGAGCGCCGCAAAGATCCCGAAGACGAGTCGACCTGCCGGAGTGGTGGTGTCGATCTGCGCGCCCTGCCCTGCCAGGACCCGAAACCCGACCTCCCGGTCCGCGAGTTCCTGAACGACGTTCACGAGGTGGCGGAGGTCACGTCCGAGGCGATCGAGCTTCCAGACGACGAGCATATCTTCCGCGCGAAGCGCCTTGAGGCACGCGTCGAGCCCTGGGCGGGTGTCGCGCTTGCCCGAAGCCTCGTCGTCGTAGATCGCCTCCGGCGCGACGCCGGCAGCGATGAGCGCGTCGCGCTGGAGGTCGAGACTCTGGGAGCCATCGGCCTTCGAGACGCGTGCGTAGCCAATCAGCATGTATCGTAAACGTTCGTTTGGGATGTACCGGTGCCCAGGGAGCCGGCAAGCCGGATCTCTTTGTAGTATCTCCTATCGTAATCAAAATATCGCAAAGGCACCGTGATTCGAAGAAACGAATGGACCGCGCGCGCACCCCTCGCGGCTTTGCGGGTCCTCCGTCAGGGGACCGCCCTCCCCTGCTCCGTTCGAGGACGCCTCGCGCTCCCGGAGGTGCCGCTCAGGCTCGCTGACCGTGCTGGCCGCCGCGCTCGAAACGGCGCTGGAGATGCCCCACTCCAAGCGGACGATTCAGGTCACGCGTGAACGCCGGGCGCGCACCAAGTCGCTTTCCGTTCGCCCCCTTCAGGTGTTGATCGAACTACCAGAGACGCTCGTTGTCGGACGGGTTCCGTGGGGGACGTTCTACCTCCCTGATCCGAATCGCGCCGTCCTGGATGGCGCGAGATGGCCCCGGCTTGTCGGTGGGCGCGAGGATCGCCGCGCCAGGCGCGCCTTCCGGGGGCGGTCTCGATCCGGCCTCATTGCGTGGTGCTCCGCGAGTTTGCTCCCCTCGCTCTATCTCGTCTTTCCTTCCGTCCGCTGAGGTCGAGCTTCAGCCGCCGCGTCCCACCTTTCGTGTCCACGTCCACCGCCTCGTCGGAAGGTCAGTTCCACCCGGGCCTTCTCGCCCGCCGCGTAGGTCGCGTCGTCGCCTGCATCCCCGTCACCGAGATGCCCCGGAAGGCCTGCCGGCAAAACGCCGATGTTCGACCCCGAGGCGCCTACCTGTTCAGGCACTCGGCGGCAACCGGCCTTCTGCGTTCCGGAAAATCGCTCGAGATGATCGGTGCTCTGCTCCGGCACCGTTCGATCGATACCACCGCCATCTATGCGAAGACCGGCCGGCCAATGTTGCTCGAGATGGCGCAGCCGTGGCTCCGAGGCGAGGCATGAGCATGATCGATCACGTCCACCGCTATGTCGCGATGAAGCGCCATCTCGGCTACAAGTATCTCGACAACGAGCGCACGTTGCACTCCTGGACACGCTACGCCGTGGCCCGTGGCGAAGCGACAATCCGTGCCGAGACAGTGATCCGACGGGCGAGTGAGGCGTCGTCACCCGCCCGGGCGGGGAAAAAGTGGACACCTACCCGCTCTTCCCGACCCAATAGCTTGCGAGGCCGGGCAATCTCCTCGCAAGCGCGGGATGGGCGGACGTATGTGGACGCCCCCCTGGTTGGCAAGCACGACGTTGAACGAAGGGCGGCATGTGGGTCAGGTACCGTCGTATGTCCGGCCTCTCGATGCAGCCATTTTCGGCCGCGGGCCTGTATGGTTTTCGTCAGATCGGA
>JAJECB010000120.1 GCA_022822245.1 Gammaproteobacteria bacterium | reverse complement strand
AGACCCTCCTCGTCCCCGAACGCGATGACGTCGACCGGGTACTCGAGCCGCTCCCCGCGCTCGTCGAGCGCCTTGAGGCAGGCGATTGGCAGCAGCACGCCGAGCGCGCCGTCGTACTTCCCGGCGTTTCGCACCGTGTCGAGATGGGAGCCGAGAATGAGCCGACGCGCCTCCGGACGCCGCCCGGGGAACCGGCCAACCACATTCCCCACCGCGTCGAGCCGGGCGTTCATGCCGGCTTCGCGCATCCGCTCCATGATGAACTCGGCCGCCTGGGCATGCTCCGGGGTGAGGTAGCGGCGGGTGAGCTCGACGGGGTGCTCGCTGCACTCCGCGAGCTCGTCAATCCACCGCATGATGAGCGGCCCGAGGTTCCTCCGGTCCGCGCGCTCGCCGCGGCCGTTCCCGGATCGCGGGAAGCCCCGTCCCCGCGAAGGCGCCGGAGCGGCGGTTCCGCCGCCCGGCACCGGTCCTACGCCATCATCCATCCGTTCTTCGCCGTCTTCCGGTCACCAGTCCCCATCCGCCGTCGCCGTCCGCAATCCGCTTTCTGCCGGCCGCCGTGAACCGTTCACCCGCACTCCGTCGCTCCGACCTCCGCGGTCTCCGGCGCCGGCCCGGGGGCAAACCGCCCGAACTCCCCGGCGTATGCCTTGGGCAACGGGGCCGCATAGCCGCCGACCTTGCTCGTCCGAAGGCCCAGGCCAACCAGCGCCTCGACCATCCGGGTGGCCGCAGCAACCCCGTCGATGACCGGCAGCGCGAGGCGGCGCGTGAGATCCGCCGCGAGGTCCGCCATCCCCGCGCAGCCGAGAACGATACATTCCGCGCCGTCCTCGTCCACCGCCCGCGCGATCTCGTCCTCCACCTTTCGGACCGCGCCGGAGGCCGGGTCCTCGAGGGCGAGGACCGGAACGTCCGACGCCCGCACCCGACAGCGGTCGGCGACTCCGTAGCGACGGGCGAGCCCTTCGAGGGCCGGCACCGAGCGCGCGAGGGTGGTCACCACCGAGAAGCGGCCGCCGAGCATGGTCGCGGCGTGCATCGCCGCCTCGCAGATCCCGAGCACCGGCCCCGCGGCGAGGGTGCGGGCCGCGTCGAGCCCGGTGTCGTCGAAGCAGGCGATGACGTAGCCGTCGAAGCCGTCGGTCTCGCCGCGGCGAATCTCGTCGAGCAGGCCGGGTACCGAGAACGCCTCGTCGTAGTAGCCCTCGATGCTCTCCGGCCCCATCGCCGGGTTGACCGCCACCACCTCCGTCCCCGGTGACGCGGCCCCCCGGCCGGCCGCCCCGATCTTCTCCGTCATCGAGCCGGTGGTGTTCGGATTGACTATCAGAATGCGCACCTGCTTCCCGCGGTTATCCCCATCTCCGCATTATCACGCATGACCGAGCCCGTGGCGCCCGTTCCCCTCCGAAACGGCCCGGAACGCCAACGACGGCTTCACGGGGCGCCCCGCCGGCGACGTGCCTCGACTCCCCGGGGGAGCCGTCAACTCCGGGCTGGACCGGGCTTCGTGCGCGGGGCCCCTCTCCGCCTCCGGCCGGCCCGCCGGCCGACACCGCGGCCGGCGCCGTGGCCGGACTCAACCCTTCGCGTACCTGGTCAGCAGCGTGTCCAGGTGGTTGGCGAACGACTGCCGGTTGCGCTTGCTCAACGCGGGCGGGCCGCCGGTGTGCATTCCGCTCGCCCGCAGCGTGTCCATGAAGTCGCGCATGTTGAGCCGCTGGCCGATGGTATCGGTGGAATGGAGCTCGCCGCGGGGACTCAGCGCATGGGCGCCGTTCCCCATCACCTCGGCGGCGAGCGGTATGTCGGCGGTGACGACGAGGTCGCCGCGCCCGGCGCGCCTCACGATCTCGTTGTCCGCGACATCGAACCCCGGGCTGACCTGCACACACTCGACGAGTGGAGAGGCGGGCACCCGGACCGGCTGATTGGCGACCAGGGTCACCTTCACCCCGGTCCGTTCGGCCGCCCGGAACAGGATCTCCCGGATCACCACCGGGCACGCATCGGCGTCCACCCAGATCTTCACGCCGCGATCACGCCGTCTGCATCGCGTTCACGGAGCTCTTCGCTCACGACACCCGGGCCGGCCTCGGTACTTGGGACACGATCGGCATCCATCAGACGCGCTTCAGGTTTCGAACCGTTCGCTCGTTGTCGACATTGCCCGTGTTGAGCGTCGTGCCGGGCTCCAGCAGTACCACCTCGCAAGGCTCCTCGGCAACGGGCCGATGCTCGACGCCGTGCGGCACGATGATGAACTCGCCCGGCTCGACAATCTGAGCATCCTGCTCGCGAAACTCCATCCGAAGCCGACCTGAAACCACGAGGAAGAGCTCGTCCTCCTCGTCATGGCGGTGCCAGATGAACGCGCCTTCGAGCTTGACCAGCTTGATCTGCATCTCGTTGATGTCGCCGGCGACTCGTGGCGACCAGGGTTCCTCGAACGCGGCAAACCCTTCCGCGAGGCTCTTCTTGCGGATCACCCGTTCCTCCCGAATCCGGACCCTTGATCGGGGGTCATGCTGCGACGACTACGCGCACCTGATTGGTCGGTTCGCAATCCGAATTCGGGTGCCGCTCCATCCATCGGCGTTTCCATCTCTTCTACGTCGGCGGGTCGGTACCGATCACCTCGACCAACTCGGCCACCACCGCGACCGAATCTTCGTCCTCTGTTGCGAGCTCGATCGGCTTGAAGTCGGGATTGAGGGGCTCAAGCACGATGCGGACGTGCCGCCAGCCGTTTTCGTCGGCGGCCTTCTCGCTCCGATACCGCTTGACGGTGAACCTGTCCCCCGTGTCGGGATCGACCGCATCGTGCAACTGCACGAGAACGGTTCGCCCTTGGCGTGTTCCCAGCACCGGATTCGCGAACAGGCAGTAGGCACCATCCGGTATTCGAGACTCCATCGACTTCCCGACCACCTGGGCCACGAACATTCCGGGCCGCAACGACCGGGCCGTATCGACCTCCACCCACTCCCAATCGGACTCGTCGGGGACGGCCTGCGGGTCCCCGAATGCCCCCGCCGCCGCCTGCAGCGGAACGAGCGGCGCGCATGTGACGTAGCGGGCGGTGGCGGGCGGGGTAACCAGGCGCAGTCGCGGGCGAGCCGGCTGCGCTTCCGCCCCCACCCTGCCACGGAACCAGGAACGGTCCTCACGCACCCAGCTCCTCAACTCCGCCATTCCGAGATAGCTCGCGAGCCGCCGGAAGTGGCGCACCATCGCGTCTTCGTCGCTGAGCTCGTTGACCGCGATCTCGATGACCTCGTAATCGTGGTTGCGCAGCCAGGTGCGGATATCCCGATCCCGTTCAGCCGTCTCCGGATTCCCATGGAGGTGCTCGCTCAACCCGTCGAGGTAGATGCACACACCCTCGTCCGGCTCGTGGTCCGCGGCGCGGTAGACGACGTCCGGCGTCGTGGTGCCGAGCGAACGGTCGAGCCGAACCTGTTCGCCCCGCACCCCTTCGCCGAATCCGGCCGAAAGCAACAGGTGGCGGAGCTTGACTTCCGCGTCGTTGACCGGCACGGCGTGCGGCTCGGGGGGCGGCGGCGGAACGACCCGGGGTGCCGCCGTCCAGATCTCGGCCTCGTAGTCTTCGCCGACCGTCGCCACCGAATCGGGCGCCACGCCGAAGAACCGCGATGCGAAGCCGCGCGCGGCGCCGGGGTCCTGGCGATCGACGATGGTGGCCGAGGTCGCGACGCAGGTGGTATGGCCAACCTCGGCGTCGCACGACGCCCGAAGGCGCCGGATGAGGCATGCGGTCTCCGCTCCGAGCGCGCCCGTGAACGTATGCGCTTCGTCGAACACCAGGAAGTCGAGACGCGCATCGGAGAAGAGCTCGATGTCCTGCTGCCGGGTGAGGAGCAGCTCTAGCTGCTTGACATTGGTGAGCAGGATCCGCGGCTGCCGCCCGGCCGTGCGCATGACTTCCCGGGAACAGACCTCTTCGGCCGGATAGACCGTTTCCCCACTCCCGTCGCGCCGCGCCCTTGCGAGGCGGGCTTCGTAGTCGGCCCGTGACGAGCCCGGCGGCAGCTTGACGCCCGCCACGTCCACCTCGCGTTCGGGGGTCTTGCCAACGTAGATCCCGAACGGGATCCCGGTGCCCGCGAGCAGCCCCCGAAGCCGCATGAGCTGGTCTTCCGCAAGGGCGTTCATGGGATAGACGAGGACCGCGCTGATCCCGGACGGGGCGCCTTCGTCCCGGAGGGCGAGGCACCGGCTGACGACGGGATAGAGGAAGCACTCTGTCTTGCCGGAGCCGGTGCCGGTCGAGACGAGGGTCGTCCGGCCCTCCGCGATCGCGCGGATGGCGTGCTCCTGGTGGCTGTAGAGATGGCTAATCTCGGCCGGAATTCGATCTGCGAGGTGCGGGTGGAGCAGACCTTCGCCGACCAGATCGGCGACCGCCGCGCCCTCCCGGAACGGGCGCGAGAGGCTCACGTAGGGACCCTTGAGAAGCGGGGAGCGGCGGGTCTCGTCGAGGGAGAGAAGCGCCCGCATCTGCGCGTGCAGACGCGGGTCCGAGAAGGGATACGCGGTGAGCTGGTAGCGGAGGAAGCTCCGAACGACGTTCTCGGTGTACGCGACGGGGTTCAGCGCCACGAGGCAGGCCTCACCCCGAGCCGGCTACACAGGCCCGGAGCTCGTCCGAGACCCACTGATTGAGGCTCTTGCCATCGGCCGCCGCCGCCGTGGCAATTGCCGCGTGCAATTCCGGCGAGAGGCGCACGTTGAACTTCCCCGAAAACTGCTTTCGAGGCTCGACGCCATCCTCCCTGCACATGTCCAGAAACACCTTGAGAGACGCCGCGCCCTCGCGTCGGAGGCCAACGATGTCCCGGGCGTAGAAGTCCGCGCCCCCATTCAGGCCGACGAACTCACCCCGAAACATCTCGATGTCCGGATCGAACTGGATGACGGCTCGGTAGCCTTCGATCTCCATCGTGTTTCTCATGGCTCCACTCCGTTTCGCCTCAGCCAGTCCCGAATGCTGGCCACGGCACCCTTGTCCGTCTCGGGTCCGGGGTGCGGGCGGTGGAAGACGCGCCGGTCACCGAAGAGCCGTACCCCAACCCGAGACCCCTCCCGCTCGCCAATCTCCGCGCCCAACTCGACAAACAGCGCTTCAATGTTCCTCCATGGGATGTTGCCGCTGGTCGGATGGCTGAAGATCGCGGCAAGGGTTCTTCTGTGGCGAAGTCTCACGGCCGGATGGTACCGCAAAATGATACTATTTTGGTACCGAAGGATTGGAAACCGCGCCTCGACGTCGATTCCTCCGGACATTGCGGCACCACGGAACCGATTGAATTTTGCCCCAGATGGAGCGAAGGTCGGAACCTGAATTTCCATTTTTCGACTCAAAATGGAACTTGTAAGTCGATTTTTCAAGATCCCGGACCAGAGCTGCTTCCTGCTCGGTCCCCGCGGAACCGGCAAGTCCACGTGGTTGCGGGAGCAGCTCCCCGACGCGCTGTACCTGGACCTGCTCGATCCCGCACTGCACCGCAGCCTCGGCGCGCGTCCCGAGCGCCTCCGGGAGCTGCTCGCGGGCTCGCCCGACAGGGAGACGGTGGTGATCGACGAGATCCAGCGGGTCCCGGAACTGCTCACGGTCATCCACGCCGTCCTGGAGGAGCCGTCGCCGCCACGCTTCGTGCTCACGGGTTCGAGCACCCGAAAGCTCCGGCGGGGCGGGGTGGATCTGCTGGGAGGCCGGGCCGTCCACCGCACCATGCATGCCTTCATGGCCGCGGAGCTGCCCGAGTTCAACCTCGATCGGTCGCTCCGAATCGGAATGCTGCCCCTCGTGACGGGTGCGCCCGATCCGGCGGATGTCCTCGACGCCTATGCGAGCCTGTATCTGGACCAGGAGGTACGGGGGGAAGGTCTCACCCGCAACGTCAGCGGGTTTACGCGGTTCCTGGAGTCGCTCAGCTTTTCCCACGGTGCGCAGCTCAACGTCGCCGCGGTCGCGAGGGAATGCGAGGTCGAGCGCAAGGTCGTCGCGGGGTACGTCGGGATCCTCGAGGATCTGTTGCTCGCCTTCCGGCTGCCGGTCTTCCGCAAACGCGCCAAGCGCGCGACCGTGGCGCACGAGAAGATCTACCTGTTCGATGCCGGCGTGTTCCGTTCGCTCCGCCCCAAGGGGCCACTCGACCGCCCCGAGGAGATGGACGGTCAGGCGCTCGAAGGGCTCGTGGCCCAGCATCTCCGCGCCTGGGCCGCATATTCCCGGAACGACGCGGAGCTCTTCTTCTGGCGGACACGCGCGGGGGCCGAAGTCGACTTCGTCGTCTACGGCGAGTCGGGGCTTCAAGCGTTCGAGGTCAAGAATGCCCGCCGGGTGCATTCCGCTGACCTTCGGGCGCTGCGATCGTTTCGGGCGGACTACCCCGAGGCGCAGACGGCCGTGCTCTATCGCGGCTCCGAACGTCTGCGGATCAACGACATCTGGTGCCTTCCGGTCGCGGACTTCCTCCGCCGGACGATCCCCGATCGAGGTCTGCTGACCTGGCTGTAGGTCAGACATACCTGCCCGAGTCTCCGGGAAACGGGAGTGTCGTTTCGGAGACGCAGAGTGGCAGAGCCACGAGCGACCGCGCTCATGTCTCCGGCGCGTCGAGATCGATGCAGAGCGCCGGGTTGAACCCCCGCTTCCGCTCGTGCGCGTAGCCGGCGGGGTTGGCGACGAGTTTCGTTTTCCCGAGCCGCTCGTCCACCGGATCGTGCATGTGGCCGTGGATCCAGAGCGCGGGCTGGTACCGTTCGATCAGCCGGTCCAGGTCGGAGGCGAACGCCGGGTTCAACGGATCGTCCCGGAACCACTGGCGGATCGAGCGCGGGCTCGGCGCGTGGTGGGTTATCACCACCACTCGTTCACCGGCAAGCTCCGCCCGTGCGAGCTGTTCCTCGATGAAGTGCCGGGCGCTCCGATGCCGTCGGACGGACTCCCGCGTGCCGAAGTGCCGCCCCCGGTGTCGAATCGCGCCCGCGAAGTCCGATATGCCCCGGCGCAGCCGATGGTGCACCCCAATCTCGTCGGCCTTGCCGTAGAGTTCCAGATCCGTCCACAGGGTCGCCCCAATGAAACGGGTGCCCTCGATCCGGATCGTGCCGGGGTCGAGGAGGTGGATCCCGACTTCCGCGCACTCGTCGGCGAGTCCCGCCCTCGCGTCGTCGATCTCCGTGCCGTAGAACTCGTGGTTCCCGAGGACGTAGACGATGTGCGGGGCGGACGCCCAGAACTCCGAGAGCTTCGCCACAAGTCCCTTCGTGTAGGGCGCAAGGTCGCCGGCGAGGACGATGACGTCGGCCTCGGGGTGGTGCGCGGGCACCGGTCCACCATGCTCGAGGTGGAGATCGGAAAGAACCTGAATCTTCATCGTTGTCGGCACAACTGGGGGTTTCTCACTCGCACACAACTGTCGTATTCGCCGTGCGCAAGACCGCTACGAGCAGTGCGCACGACGGACGGGCGGACCCCGTACGGGCGCACCTCAGCGACTATGGCCCTACCGATACGAAAGCTCACTGTACGAACCGCCGGCACCGAACCCCTGCCAGCCGGTTCCGGCCAACGCCGAAGCAGCGTACTACTCCCAATGCGAACATGGGTCGCCGACCGGGCGACTCAACGACAACTGTCCCTGGACCTCTCAACGTTGCGACGCCAGTCTCAACTCAGAGCGCAGCAGCAGGACGGCGTTGTGCCGGATACTCATTCACTGCAGCCAGTCAATCTTGTCCTGACGTTGCTTGATTTCCTCCACCCATTTCCGTAGCGCCTTGATCTCGTCCTGAACTGCGTCAGGTTTCGGAAGTGGCCGATTCAATTCATCCGCAGAACTGTGCAGTAGAGTCGAGCATCGACCATAAGCTCTACGCATTTCCACACAGTCATCGAGTGTCACTGCAGTGACCTTAGCCAGCCCTTTCGTCTCCACCTTGTTCGACAAACGCTTGACTACCGAACCAACGGCATCCTCGACAGCACGTTCCCATGTCAACCGAAGGCGGTTTTGCAATCCATCCACTGTTGCTTCCCAACCGACTCGATCACCAGTCTCGAATCGGATTCTCTCGTTGTCGAGCCGCTTCTGCATGCTTTCGATAACGCTGCTTACCGGCTGGGCATGCGCCGGCGGATCCTGTTGACAAAAACCCGCGTAGTCGTCGTTTCGAGTTACACTCACCGTCCGGGTCGAGGTAGGGCGTGAGGGCGGTCCAGCGCGCGGCACGGACAAGCGCATCGAAGTCCTCAGGGGGCATGGCACCGCTACCGCGAGCGGGGTCCGGCAGCGCATTCGGCTCCAGGAGATGGCGGTCCGGCTCGACCTCCCAGAGGATGCGTTCCTCGGAGGGGGTGCGGTCGTCGTTGTACTCGAGGTGGACGAGGTGAAGCCGCCCCGACTCACCGTCGAAGGGCTCGACGGCCGCAACCAGCCCGCGCCGGTTGCGCACGGTAGCGAGCATGCCCGGGCGAGGGACGGTGATGGTCTCCGGCGCGGACGCGATCGTGCTCACGTACGAGCGTCCCTACGCGGTGGGGGTCGTCCTGGATTCATGAAGCGACACCTCGCGGATGCTTCCCTCGGCCGTGCGTCCACGCACCGCGCTCCACTCATATCCTACGAAGTGTCCCCACGCTTGGCGAATGCACCAGCCACGAAGGGGCGAGTCCCGCGGACCGTACGCCGCCTCGCTCAATCGCCGGAGAGTGCAGCGGCTTTCGCACCCGGTCGCCCGTTGCGTGAAGGGTAAGGGGGCTCGCCCGCCGGTTACCGTCCGATTCCTCGGGAGCGTTCGATCATGGACGTGGGTGGAGGTGGAGAGACCGTTGTTGGCGAGCGCGGAGCCCGGTGCATAGACTTGGCGTTCGGCCGGGGCCCGGAGGGGAGAGCGCGACGAGATGAGCCACAGTCTGGACTTCATGACCCTCCCCGACGTTCCGCGTCTCACGCTTGCGAACCTGACTGCGCCGTCGTGCCTCGTCGGCGCTTCGGGGAGTCTCGCTCCCCTCGAACTCACCATCGAGGGAGGACGGATCGCCGCCGGAACGGCGGACGAGCGGGTGGACATGCGGGGCGCGATGGTGTTTCCCGCCTTCGTCGACCTGCACACCCACCTCGACAAGAGCCAGATCTGGTCCCGCGCCCCCAACCCGGACGGCACCTCCGACTCCGCCCGCCTCGCCGTCGCCGCCGACCGCACCGCCCGCTGGTCCGCGGCGGACGTTCGCCGCCGGATGGAGTTCGCGCTTCGCTCCGCCTTCGCGCACGGAACGCGGGCGATCCGCACCCACCTCGACTCCTTTCCGCCCCAGCACGCGATCTCCTTCGGCGTGTTCCGGGAGCTGCGGGCCGCCTGGGCGGGGCGGATCGAGCTCCAAGCGGTGAACCTATGCAGCGTCGACGTGCTCGGGGACGGGGCGGCCTTCGGAGCGATCGCGGACGAGGTCGCCGCCTCGGACGGCGCGCTCGGCTGCATCGTCATGCCGCATCCGGAGCTTCGACCGCGGCTCTTGGGCCTCCTCGAGACGGCCGCCAAGCGCGGGATGGCGGTGGACCTGCACGTGGACGAGACCGGCGACCCCGCCTCCGCCAACCTCCGCGACGTCGCCGAGTGCGTGCTCGAGACCGGGTTCGACGGCCCGGTCACCGCCGGGCACTGCTGCTCGCTCGCGGTGCAGGACGAGGCCGAGGCGCTCGCCACCCTGGACGTCGTCGCGCGGGCCGGTTTGAGCGTGGTGAGCCTCCCGATGTGCAACCTGTACCTCCAGGGCCGGGGAACAGCGAGGACGCCGCGCTGGCGCGGCGTCACCCTCGTGCACGAAATGAAGGAACGCGGGATCAGCGTCTCCTTCGCCTCCGACAACACCCGCGACCCGTTCTACGCCTACGGCGATCTCGACATGCTGGAGGTGATGCGGGAGGCGACCCGGATCGCCCACCTGGACCACTCCGACTCCGACTGGACCCACGCCTTCACCACCAACCCCGCGCGGGCGGCGGGGTTCGCGGCCCCCACCCTCGGGATCGGCGCTCCCGCCGACCTCGTGGTCTGCCGGGCGCGGAGCTGGACGGAGCTCTTCGCCCGCCCGCAGTCGGACCGGATCGTGCTGAGGGACGGCCGCCCCATCGACCGGACCCTCCCCGACTACGCCGAGCTCGACGACCTGATGGCGGTCCCCTGACCGCCATCCGCGCGGTCCGGGAAGGCCCCCTACCGGGAGCGCGGGCTTCCAGCCCGCGAGTACGAAGGCCCTCCCATCGCCTGCACGGGCAGGATGCCCACGCCCCCGGGAAGGGGCCATCCGTGCGCTCGGGGAAACCCGAGCCTTGGGCGTAATCAGCCTGGAATTGGGGCTCGGCCGACGGCCGGGACGACCCGGCCCCGCGGATCAGCCCCCGAGATAGAGCTCGCGGATGCGGTCGTCGTTCGCGAGGTCGCGCGACCGGCCCTCGAGCGCGACCCTTCCGGTCTCGAGCGCGTAGGCGCGGCTCGATACCCGAAGCGCCATCCGCGAGTTCTGCTCCACGAGGATGAGGCTCACCCGGTCCTCGCGGTTGATGGCGAGGATGGAGCGCGCGATCTCCTGCACGAGCATCGGGGCGAGCCCGAGCGACGGCTCGTCGAGGAGGAGCAGGCGCGGGCGAGCCATCAGCGCCCGCCCGATGGCGAGCATCTGCTGCTCGCCCCCGCTCATGGTGCCGGCCGCCTGGCCCCGGCGCTCGCGAAGCCGCGGAAAGCGCTCGAACACCCGCTCGACGTCCGCCGCGATCTCCCGCCGCCCCCGCCGCAGGAACGCCCCCATGAGGAGGTTGTCCATGACCGAGAGGTACGGGAAGACGCGCCGCCCCTCCGGCACCATGGCGACCCCGAGGGCCACGATTTCGTCCGGCCGGAGCCCGTCGATCCGCCGCCCGTCGAGGACGATCTCCCCCGCCGCGAGCCGGGCGAGCCCGGTGATCGCGCGCAACGTCGTCGTCTTGCCCGCCCCGTTCGCCCCGATGAGGGCCACGATGTCGCCCTCGTCGAGATCGACCGACACGTCCGTGATGGCCCGCACCTGGTCGTACCGCACCGAGAGATCGGCGGCCCGGAAGTAGCTCACACCCGCCCCTCCGCGTCCGCCTGCGCCCTCGCGCCCGTCCCGACTGCCGTTTCCCCCACCTCCTCGACTTCCACTTCGTCCTCGGGGCGCCCGAGGTAGGCTTCGATCACTCGTTCGTCGCGCTGGATCTCCGCCGGCGCCCCCTCCGCGATCTTGCGTCCGAAGTTGAGCACCAGCACCCGGTCGCTGATCCGCATGACCGCGCGCATGTCGTGCTCGACGAGGAGCACCGTGACCCCCCGGTCGCGGATCCCGCGCACCATGTCCATCGCCCGGTTGGTCTCCTCGGGGTTCATACCCGCGAAGGGCTCGTCGAGGAGCAGGACGCGGGGGCTCGCGGCCATCGCGATCGCGATCCCGAGGGCGCGAAGGTGTCCGTGGGGGAGGTTGCGGGCGGTCTCGTCCGCGACCTCCCCGAGGCCGAGGTAGTCGACGATATCTCGGGCGCTCTCGCGGAAGGCGGCCTCGGAGGCGCGCGCCCGCCGGCTGCCGAAGAAGAACCCGGCAAGGGTCGCGTCGCCCTGGAGGTGGTGGGCGACGACCACGTTCTCGAGCGCGCTCATCTCCCGGAAGATGGTCGTCTCCTGGAAGGTCCGGACCACGCCGCGCCGGGCGACCGCGTGCGGCGACCGCCCCGTGATGTCTTCCCCGGCGAGCCGAACCCGCCCCGCGGTCGGCCGCAGGAACGCGGTGACGAGCTTGAACAGGGTGCTCTTGCCGGCCCCGTTCGGGCCGATGATGCTGAAGATCCGCCGCTCCTCGACCGTGAACGTCACCTCGTCGACGGCGGTGAGGCCCCCGAAGCGCTTGGTGAGACCCTCGACCTCGAGGAGGCTCACGGCCGGTTCTCCGGAAGGTGGAGCCAGCGCCGCCAGCCCCCACCCGCACCCGCGCCGGGACCTCCCCCGGCGCCGCCACCCGGCGCGCTCGCACCCGGCCGCCCGAGGCTGAGCAGCCCGTTCGGCAGCCACAGCATGAGCCCGATCATGAGCAGGGCGTAGATGAGTGGCTGGTACTCGTTGAGCCCGTGCAGGAACTCGAACGCAATGAAGAGGACGAAGGTCCCCACCAGGGGGCCGAAGACGTAGCCGAGGCCCCCGAGGAAACAGTAGAGCATGAGGTAGATCGAGTCCTGCACCTGGAACGAGGACGGGTACACGCTCTGCTGGACGACAAGGAAGAACGCGCCGCCGATCCCCCCCAGGAACGAGCCGATCGCGAACGCGATCACCCGAAGCCGCGCGACGTTGACTCCGATGGAAGAGGCGAGGTCCTCGTTCTGCTGGAGCGACCGGAAGAGCCAGCCGAGCCGGCTGTTGACGATGCGGTAGAGCGCGATGAACGTCCCGACCGCGAGCAGGGTCGCGAGCACGAAGAGGGCGATGTGGGGGTTCACTTCCGCGAAGTCCGGGACCAGGGTGAGCCCGAACACCTCCACCGCCCCCGGGAGCGGCACGTTCAGGATCCCCTTGGGGCCGCCGGTGACCGAGACGAACGACTGGGCGGTGAGGCGGGCCGCCTCCGTCAGGCTCAGGGTCACCATCGCGAAGTAGACGCCCTTGAGCCGGAGGATCGGAAGGCCGATCGCGCACGCGAACAGGGCGGAGGCCAGGCCCGCGAGGGGAAGCGCCACCCAGAACGAGAGCCCGAGCTTGGTGATCGCGATGGCCGCCGCGTACTGTCCGAGGAGGGCGAACGCGCCCTGGCCGATGTGGATCCGGCCGATGTAGAACACGAGCCAGACCCCGGCGGCGATGACGCTCAACGCCGACGCCTGGGTAAGCACGCCGAGCTGGTACGTCCAGTCGCCTATCGCGAGGGGCACCCCGACGAGCCAGGCGACGACGGCGGCGGCGACGGCGATGGCGGCTTTCCGGGACATGCGATCCGCCCTAACCCCAGGGCTTGCCCATGAGGCCCTGGGGCCGGATGGCGAGGAACGCGATGATCGCGACGAAGAGGATGAGGTAGGTCTCGCCGCCGGGGAAGAAGCGGTACCCGAGCGACTCCGCCATGCCGAGGATGAAGCCGCCGAGGATCGCCCCCGACACCACCCCGGCCCCCCCGATCATCACCATGATGAACGCCTTGATCGAGATCCACGTGCCGAGCCCGCTGTTCACCCCCGAGATCGCGACGAGGAGCGACCCCGCGAGGCCCGCGAGGGCGGCGCCGATCGCGAACCCGATCATCCCGTAACGCTCGACGTTGACCCCCTGGAGGAGGGCCGCCTCCCGGTCCTGGGCGATGGCCCTGAGCCCCCGCCCCATCCGCGTCTGGCGCATGAAGACGATGAACCCGACGATGAGGGCGGCCGCGAGGACCATCACCAGGATGCGGCTGTACGGAAGGTACGCGTCGCCGATGCGGGCGACCCCCGGCGCGAGCGAAGGCACGCCGCGATGCTTCTCCCCGAAGAAGATGAGGATGAGGCTCTCGAGGAACAGGGCGGTGCCGGCCGCGAGCAGCATGGAGGCTTCCTCGCGCGCGCCGTGGCGGAGCACCCGCCGGAAGAAGAACTTGTCGAAGAGCGCGCCGGTGACGCACAGGGTCGCCGCGGTCGCGACGAGGGCGAGGGGAAACGGCAGCCCGAGGACCCCGTACACGTAGTAGGTCACGAACCCGCCGAGCACGTACATCTGCCCGTGGGCGAAGTTGAGGACCCCCATCAGGCCGAAGATGAGGGTGAGGCCGAGCGCGATGAGGGCGTACTGGCACCCGAGGTAGACCCCGTTGACGAGGACCTGTTCCATGCGTCTCGACCTTTCCGGAGGTCCGGCTCCGCGATGCGGCGGGCCGCGACCGGCTCACCGGGCGCCGCGCGGGCCGGCCGCGACGCTCTCTGCCGCCGCTCCGCCCTACCCGCTTCGCAACGCGGGCGCGCGAAGGAGGATACCGAAGAGCGCCGCCCGGAGCGATCCTCCGGGCGGCGCCGCGCAAGAAACGGGCCGCGCCGACCGCGGCCCGCGATTCCGCCGCTACCGGCCGGCTATTCCACCGCGCCCACGAAGAGGGTCTGGAACCCGCCGTCGCGATACTCGTTGACGACCATCGGGATCGGCAACTGCCGAGGCTGCTGGAAGAATCCGCTGCCGACGTAGGTGAGCGAGTTCTCGCCCTTGAGCAGCCGGTTCTCGACATTCAAGTTCGGCATCGCCGCCTTGAACACCTCGATGTCATCGATCGCCGCCTTGCCGGCGAGCTTCAGGGTCTCGATGATCATCTCGAGCGCGTAGACCTTCGTCCCCGCCTCGTCGTTCCACTCCCCGACGTGTTCGACATAGGCCGCGCGGAACTCGTTCATGTAGTCGTCGGAGATCTCCGGTGTGCTCGCGCCGCCGACCGAGATGAACCCATTCGCCGCGTCCCCGGCCACCTCGGCCAGGATCTTGGCGTCCTGGGCGGTCTCGGTGCTGAGCAGGCCTTCGTAGCCGAGCTCGCGCGCGGTCTTGATGAGCTGCGGGGCGTCGGACGGGGCCACGCCGGAAAGCACGATGAGGTCCGGGTCGAGCTGGACGATCCGCGACATCACCGGGAAGAAGTCCGTCGTCCCCGGCTCGTAGGTGTCTTCGGAGGCGAGGACCTCGAGGCCGAGCATGTTGGCCGCGTCCACTCCCTGGGAGCGCTGGTTGAGAGGGTCGGCCTCGTTCCGCGCCACGAACGCGATGGACTTGACCCCGTTCTCCTCCATCAGCCGCTTGTAGATGACCGGCCCCGCCTGGTACGAGGCGATCATGCCGAGCACGGAGTTGCTGCGGGGCGGGGTGTAGAGCGTCCTGTCGAACGCGTAGGGGAAGTGCATCGCTCCGGCCTCCTCCACGACGGGAACGATGGCCTGGGCGGTGGTGTCGACGTTCGGTCCGATGATGTACCGGATGCCGTCGCCGGTCAGCTTGCGGGCGCCGTTGATGGACAGCTTCGGGTCGTTCTTGTCGTCGATCGAGGAGACCTCGATCATGTACTTCTCACCGTCGATCTCGACCCCGCCCATGTCGTTGTACATCTTGGCGGTGACTTCCGCGCAGTAGCGGTTGACGAGGCCCCAGGAGGCGGCCGGGCCACTCATGACCCCGAGGACGCCAATCTTGAGGGTAGCGGCGTGGGAATCGGCGTGGGCGGGTCCGGCCGCCCCGAGGGCCAGGGTGAGTGCCGACGCCGCGGTGGCGGCGACGGTCCTGAGCGTGTTCTTCGTTTCGTTCTCCCGATGATGGTGTGGTGCCGTCAGTTCGCGCCCGGCGGATCCGTTCCAGGCGCAGGCTGATCGGTGCAAATTGCGGGCCGCCACGCCTCCGTGCGGCGGCTCCGCACGCGGTCCGGCAGCCGGTCGGCCGTAAGGCAAGGGGCCGGCGACCCGCGGACACGGCACCTTCGGACCGCGACCCCCCGGCAACTCTAAACCTTGATCCACACCGCTTGCACCGTCGCGCGCAATTGTGTCAGCGATCTGTCGCTCTTGGTGTATCTTTTTCAGTTTCATTTCGGGAAATATAGTGTTCTTTTCATATCTACAGGGAGACTCTCGAGGTCCGAGCAAGCGCCGCGGCGGCGGGGGAAGTCAAGGGAGGTACCCCCGCAGCGCTTGCAGCGCGTGTACCATGAGGATGCAACGTTTTCCACAGGCAGCGTGACGATGAGCGAGCCTTACCCGAGAGACATGCGCGGATACGGCCGCAACCCGCCCCATCCCGAGTGGCCCGACGACGCCCGGGTCGCGGTGCAGTTCGTCATCAACTACGAGGAAGGGGCGGAGAACTGCATCCTCCACGGCGACCCCGCCTCGGAGTCCTTCCTCTCCGAGATCGTCGGCGCCCGCCCCCTCCCCGGCGATCGCAACATGAACATGGAGTCCATCTACGAGTACGGCAGCCGGGCGGGGTTCTGGCGCCTCCACCGCATCTTCGCCTCGCGCGACGTGCCGGTCACCGTCTACGGCGTCGCGATGGCTCTGGAGCGCAACCCCGAGGCGGTGGCCGCGATGAACGAGGCGGGATGGGAGATCGCGAGCCACGGCTACCGCTGGATCGACTACCAGGGCGTCGACGTCGACACCGAGCGCGAGCACATGCGAAAGGCGATCGAGATCCAGACCCGGGTCGCCGGCGAGCGCCCCCTCGGCTGGTACACGGGCCGCAACAGCCCCAACACCCGGCGCCTCGTCGTCGAGGAGGGCGGCTTCCTCTACGACGCGGACTCCTACGCGGACGAGCTCCCCTACTGGAACACCGAGCACGGACGCCCGCACCTCATCGTGCCCTACACCCTCGACGCCAACGACATGCGCTTCGCGACCCCGCAGGGGTTCAACTCCGGCGACCAGTTCTTCGCCTACCTGCGGGACGCGTTCGACGTCCTCTACGAGGAAGGGGCGGAGACGCCCCGGATGATGTCGATCGGGCTCCACTGCCGGCTCGTCGGCCGGCCGGCCCGCGCCGCCGCCCTCGCCCGCTTCGTCGACCACGTCCTCAACCACGACCGGGTGTGGGTGTGCCGGCGCATCGACATCGCACGCCACTGGCACGAGCACCACCCCTGGTCGGGCTGAGCCCGGCGCGCCGCCGGCCCGAGGCAGGTTCCTTCTGGAGCGGATTGCACAATCCGCGGAAGAAGGGGCCTGCCCCCGGAGCCGGCGGACCTTCGGCTCCCCGCGGGCGGGAAGCGCGCGCTCCCGGGAGGGCGTGTCCGCGACAGGTCCGCGCTCCCGGAATGCTCCCGATCCCGGCCCGAGCCTCGCTCGAGACGGGGATGCCTCAGAAGGCCCGGCCGGCGTGTCCGCTCCGGGTGACGGAGGTCTGTGCCAGCGACTCCAGGATCTTGGTCACGCACCAGTTGTCCTCGCCGGAGAAGCGGGTGATCCCGGCCTGGAACAGCTCGTACGCCTGGGCCACCGAGAAGAGCGGCGCCCCCACCTCGCGCGCCATGTCCATGACGATGCAAAGGTCCTTGTACATCGTCGCGATGTTGCTCCCGGTGCCGACGAACTCGCGGTCCACGACCCGCTGGATCGCGTTGGCGACGAGCGGCGAGCCCGCGTCGCTGTTGGAGAAGACCCGCTCGAGGGTCGCGCCGGTAAGGCCTGCCTTGGAGCCGAACACGGCCGCCTCGAAGACCCCGGCGAACACCCCGCCGATGAGGGCCTGGAGGGCCGCCTTGGCGACCTGGCCCTGACCGGGAATGGCGCCGGTGACCACGATCTGCTTCGAGATCGCTTCGAGCACCGGGCGCACCCGCTCGATCGCGTCCGGATCGCCCGCCGGGTAGAGATTGAGCCGGCCCGCGTCGGCACCGTGCTTGCCGCCGGATACCGGGGTGTCGATGAGGGTGATCCCGTGCTCGCGCAGATCGGCCGCGATGCCCTCCGCCTCGCTCGGCTTCACGGTGGCCGACAGGAGGATGATCCCCCCCTTCTCCATGCCCTGCGCGAGCCCCGTCGGCCCGAGGGTCGCGTCCCGCGCCTGGTCCCCGTTCAGCACCATGACGAAGGCGGCCTCGGAATGTCGCCCGACCGCCGCCGCGTCCTCGGCGGGGTGCCCGCCCTCGCGTTCCAGCCACTCGAGTCGTGCGGGGGCCCGGTCGAAGCCGTGTACGTTGAAACCGGCACGCAGAAGGTTGCCGGCCATGCCGGAACCCATGTCGCCCAGCCCGACGATGCCGATGTCTTTCATCTCGATACTCCTGATGCGACGCCCGGTGCGCAGCACCGGGTAGAGGTGGTCGAACCCTGGCCGGTGCAATCGGGACCACCGTCGCTGCGCACGGCGAACCGTCCGCGCACTTGAGAGCGCGCAATCCGGTCAGTCGGCATCTGTTCGCGGACGCGGCACAGCGTTCCACCGGTCGGCGGACGGGGACGGCAAGCGGCAATTTCGCCGGGGGACGGGCAACGGATCCGAGCCGGAGCGCGCCTCGGAAGGCAGGAACCTCAGGGCCGCAAACATCGGCGCTGCATCCTGGAAACGCTCAGGGCACTCCGTACCGGACCACAAAACTACTTTACGTCCGACAGATACGCGTCCACAAGGTCAAATCCGGAAAATTTCCCGTTTGCATACGGATTGTCAGGATTTTTTCGGGAAATACTCCGACGAAGCAATCGGCGTACCGAATTCCGTACCTCGCTACGCACAAGGCTCCGGTCGGGAACGCGGACGCGCCGGCGACCCGCGGACGTGAATCCGCGGTTCGAAGCGTCACCGGGACGGATCGGCGCGCGGGGAGTATCATGCGGGCCGAAGGACCTGTCATCGACTGGCCTCGCGGCGTCCGTTCGGGTGCTCGCCTGCCTCCAGGCGAACTTGCGCGCGACGGGCGCTCTGGCCACCGGTCGGGAGGAGGCAAGCCATGAAGACCGAAATCGACAGCGCGCTCGCGGAGCGCCTCGCCGCCGGCCACCAGGCCGAGACCGAGCGGCGCCGCGGGGACGCCACGGGCGGATCGCGCGCGGTCGAAGCGACCGAATCGCTGGAGGAGCTGCTACAGCCCATCCGCGAGACGGTCCTCGCCCATTGCCCCTCGGTTCGGTTCATGCAGGAGGCGGATACCCGGATCGCGAGGGTGGGGCCCGGAGCCATCACGTGGACGTGGGCGGTCCCGGTGGGCCCCGACTGCTGGGGCGAACCCGAAGTGCGGCCCGCCTTCGACGTCTCGGCCCACGCCGAGATCGGGGTGAAGATGCTGTCCGACCTGATCCCGAGCCGGGTGGACGGCAAGCACACCGGCGACCGGGGACGCGTCCACTCCCTCTGGTACTGCGACGCGTTCGAAGCGGGCCGCTTCGAATGGGCCGAGCTCGGCTTCGTCGTCACCAAGGAGGACGGGACCATGTTCCCCGGCGAGGGCATCGCCCCCACCGCCCGCGCCCCCGGCCCGCGCGTGGCCGCCGCCCTCGCGGCCCGGGGCGGGACCCTCCAGCTCGGCTACCCGTTCATCGACCTCTCGGGGGCGGAGGCGCGCCGGGAGTTCGCCGAGCGCTGGCTCGGCTGGTTCGCCGACGCCGCCCTGGAGGACTTCCAGCGGGGCATGCTGTCGCCGATCGATCCCGAGCTCGGGAGCTGGCGCAGGGAGTGATCCTCCCCCGCCCCTTGCCGGAGGCGCGGCGGCTCGCGCCACCCGCCGGCCGGGGCTATGCTTTCGTGAACCGCACCACAAAGGGGAGCTGACCAATGGCCCTCGAAACCCCCGCTCTCGCCGACCGCGGCCTGCCGGAGCTCGCCTCGCGCTACATCAAGACGGACGAGATCCCGTGGGAGCCGATGACCCAGTGCAGCGGCGTCCACATGAAGGTGCTCGTCCAGGACACGGAGACGGGTCTCTTCACCGGCCTCTTCAAGCTCGACCCGGGCGCGGTGATCCCCGACCACGTCCATAACGAGATCGAGCAGACCTACATTCTCGACGGCGAGTTCGAGGACGATGACGGGGTCGCCACCGCCGGGGACTTCATCTGGCGTCCGGCCGGCAACCGGCACGAGGCGCGCTCACCCAAGGGCTGCCTCATCCTCGGCTTCTTCCTCAAGCCGAACACCTTCCTGTAGGGCCGCCCCCGCCGGCCCGACCGTCCTGCCCTCCTGCGCCAGCCGGGCGAACCGGCGGCCCCAAGGAAACCCCATGGTCGAGGCCCGGAGACGCGCACGCGCACCACAGCGGCGCGAGGCGGCCCTCGATCTCGACTTCGGCGACCCGAACCGGGTATCCGGCACCGTCGAGCGAGTCACCTTCCACAGCGAGGACACCGGGTTCTGCGTGCTGCGGGTCAACGCCGCCCGGCGCCGCGAGCCGGTCACGGTGGTCGGGACCGCCGTGACCGTCGGACCCGGCGAGTTCGTGGAGGCGAACGGGACCTGGGTCAACGACCGGAGCTACGGCCTCCAGTTCCGGGCGGAGCACCTGCGGGTGGTGCCGCCGAGCACCCTCGAAGGCATCGAGAAGTACCTCGGCTCGGGGATGATCCGGGGCATCGGACCGCACTTCGCGGCCCAGCTCGTGCGCGCGTTCGGAGCGGAGGTCTTCGAGGTCATCGAGAACGACCCGGAGCGTCTCCGGGAGCTCCCCGGGATCGGGCCGAAGCGCCAGAGCCAGGTGGTCGCCGCGTGGGCGGAGCAGAAGGCGGTCCGCGAGATCATGGTGTTCCTCCAGTCGCACGGAGTGGGATCGGCCCGGGCGGTCCGGATCTACCGGCTCTATGGGGACCGGGCGGTGGACCGCGTCCGCGAGGACCCCTACCGGCTCACCCTCGACGTGCGCGGGATCGGCTTTCGCACCGCCGACGCGATCGCGCAGTCCCTCGGGTTCGAAGCCGACTCGATCCCCCGCGCCCGGGCGGGGGTGCGCCACGTGCTGCAGGAGCTCGCGGGCGAGGGGCACTGCGCGGGCGAGCGGCGAGCCCTCGTAGAAGCCACCGCCGGGCTGCTCGAAGTGGAAGCGGAGGTCGTCGAGGGGGCGCTCGCGCGCGACCTCGCCGACGAGGAGCTCGTGGACGAGACGCACGACCAGGATTCCTGGATCTACCTCCCCGCCCTGCACCGCTCCGAGCGAGGCGCGGCGGGCCATCTCGGCCGCCTGCTCGGCGGCGGCGGCCCGCCGTGGGGGGACATCGATCCGGAGAAGGCGATCCCGTGGGCCGAGCAGCGGGTGGGTTTCGAGCTCTCGGGCTCGCAGCGCGCGGCGGTGGCCTGCGCCATCCGCGAGCGAGTCACGGTCATCACGGGGGGACCCGGGGTCGGAAAGACCACCATCGTCAACGCGGTGCTCCGCATCGTGCGCGCGAAGGGGGTCCGCGCCCGCCTCTGCGCGCCGACCGGCCGGGCCGCGAAGCGGCTCGCGGAGTCCACCGGCCTCGAGGCATCCACCATCCATCGGCTGCTCGAGTTCGACCCGACGACGGGAGGCTTCCGCCATGGACGCGACCAGCCCCTCGACACCGATCTCGTGGTCGTCGACGAGGTGTCGATGGTGGACATCGTCCTCGCGAACCAGCTCTTCCGGGCCATCCCGGAGCACGCCGCCCTGCTCCTCGTCGGCGACGTCGACCAGCTCCCGTCCGTCGGACCGGGGTCGGTGCTCGCCGACGTCATCGGCTCGGAGCGGGTGCCGACGGTGCGGCTCACCGAGATCTTCCGCCAGGCCGAGTCCTCGCGCATCGTCGTCAACGCGCACCGGATCAACCGGGGGGAGTCGCCGGAGTATCCGCGGCCGCCGAACCGGCCCGAGGGCGAGGGCGGAGGCGCAAGCGCGGAGACGGCCCGGGAAAACGCCGCGCCGAGCGACTTCTACGTCATCCCCGTCCGCGATGCGGAGGAGGCGCGCGACCGGCTCCTCCAGGTGGTCACCGAGCGGATCCCGCGGCGCTTCGGATTCGACCCGATGGCCGACCTCCAGGTCCTGACCCCGGGGCGGCGGGGAGGGCTCGGAGCCACCGCGCTCAACGCGGAGCTCCAGTCCCTCCTGAATCCCGACTCGCCGGCGCGGGTGAACCGCTACGGGACGACCTACGCGCGGGGCGACAAGGTGCTCCAGACCGTGAACGACTACCAGAAGGAGGTCTTCAACGGCGACATCGGGCGGATCGTCGCGGTGGACCCCGAGGAGCAGACCGTCACCGTGGACTTCGAGGGACGGCCGGTGCCCTACGAGTTCAGCGAGCTCGACGAGCTGAGCCTCGCCTACGCGATCACCGTCCACAAGTCGCAGGGCTCGGAGTTCCCGGCGGTGGTCATCCCGCTCACCACCCAGCACTACATGCTGCTCGAGCGGAACCTCGTCTACACGGGCGTGACCCGCGGGAAGCGCCTCGTGGTCCTCGTGGCCGAGCCGCGCGCGCTGGCCATCGCGGTCCGGCGCTTCGAGTCGATGCAGCGCCGATCGCGCCTCGCGGAGCGCCTGCGCGGCGACATCTGAACCGCCGGCCGCGGCGGCGAGCGGACCGGCCCCCGGTTTGCGTTCCGGACCGCGGTCCGTTCCCCCGTACTACCGGCGCGGGCCGCAAACCGTTACCTTTCGCGGCCAGCCCGGCGGAAGGGCGGCAGGCGGAACGGGGAGCGGGACGGAGCATGGGACAGGTATCGCGGATCGTCGTGGTGGGCGGCGGACAGGCGGGCGGCCAGGCCGTGGACAGCCTTCGCCGCGAGGGGTTCGACGGGGAGATCCTCCTCGTGACGGCGGAGAGCCAGCCGCCGTACCAGCGCCCCCCCCTCTCGAAGGACTATCTCGCCGGGCGCTCCGGCCTCGACCGGGTCCTCCTCCGCCCCGAGGCGTTCTACGCCGAGAGCTCCATCGAGCTCCTGACCGGCACCCGCGTCGCCTCCATCGACCCCGGGGCGCACCGGATCGAGCTCGATTCCGGCCGCGCCCTCGACTACGACCGTCTCCTCCTTGCGACCGGAAGCCGGGTGCGCCGGCTCGACGGGATGCCGGGGGCCGAGCTCGATGGCGTGGTCTACCTTCGCACCGTCGAGGACTCGGACCGGATCCGGGCCGCGATGGAGGGCGCCGAACGGGCGGTGGTCGTCGGGGGAGGCTACATCGGACTCGAGGTCGCGTCGGTGGCGGTCGAGGCGGGCCTCGCGGTGACCGTGGTCGAGACCCTGCCGCGGCTCCTCTCGCGGGTCGCCACGAGCGACCTCGCGGCGTTCTACGCGGATCTCCACCGCAGTCGCGGCGTCGACCTCCGGCTCGGGGCGGCGGTGACCGGCTTCCGCGGCGAGGGCGGCGCGGTGCGCGCGGTGGCGCTCGCCGACGGAAGCGAGATCCCCGCCGACGTCGTGGTCGTGGGGATCGGCATCGAGCCGGTGACGGACCTCGCCCGGGCGGCCGGAATCGACTGCGACAACGGGATCGCGGTCGACTCCGGGTGCCGCACGTCGGCGCCGGACGTGTTCGCGGCCGGCGACTGCACGAGCCACCCGAACGCCTTCTTCGGCCGCCGGGTCCGACTCGAATCGGTCCCCAACGCGATGGAGCAGGGCCGGGTGGCGGCGGCCACGATGCTCGGCGAGGACCGCTCGTACGAATCGGAGCCCTGGTTCTGGTCCGACCAGCACGGGGTGCGGCTCCAGATGGCGGGGCTCTCCGAGGGAGCGGACCAGACCGTGACCCGCGGCGAGTTCGGGGGTGACTCGTTCATCACCTTCCACCTTCGCGGGGGAGTGCTCATCGGAGCGGACGCGGTCAACGGCGTGCGCGAGTTCATCTTCTGCCGGCGCCTCATCGCGGCGCGAGGCCGCCCGGATCCGGCCGCGCTCGCCGACCCCTCCGTCCCCGTCAAGACCCTGCTCTGAGCCCCGGGAATGCGCGCAGCGCGAGGAGGCTACTCGTGCCCGGCGAGGGCCAGGATTGCGTCGAGGAAGAACTCGACCGGGGGCAGCAGGATCCAGAGGAGAAGGTTGATCTCGACGCCGACAAGCGAGCCGAGGAGCATCGGCAGCGCGATGAGGCCGAGCACGAGGGCCATCCCGTAGCGCTCGAGGCGGGCATAGGGGATGGCGAGCGACCGCGGCAGGATCCCGAGGAGCACGCGGCTGCCGTCGAGGGGCGGGATCGGGAGCAGGTTGAACGCCGCGAGCCAGATGTTCAGCATGAGGGCGTTCTTGAGGTTCTCGAACACCCAGGGTCGCGCGGTCTCGGGCATCACGATGGTCGCCCACATGAGGAGGGCGGCGGCGTAGGCCATGACGAGGTTGGCGCCGGGGCCGGCCGCCGCGACCCAGACCATGTCGCGCCGGGGCCGGCGCAGGCGGCGGACGTCGACCGGCACCGGCTTCGCGTAGCCGAACAGGAAGGGCACCCGCATGAGGAGCAGCATCGCGGGGAGGATGATGGTGCCGAAGGGATCGATGTGCCGCGCCGGATTGAAGCTGAGGCGCCCCGCCCGGCGCGCCGTGTCGTCCCCGAGCTTCCAGGCCATCCAGCCGTGCGCCGCCTCGTGCAGGGTGATCGCGGTGACGGCCGGCAGCACCCAGACCGAGGCGGTGTGCATCACCGTGGCAAGACCATCGAGCATGTGCAGCGATCCGAGTGACCGGGCCGATCGGTTCTTGGCCCGGAAATCTCGCCAGCTTCCTGCTGCGGACGCGGATCTGCTCGCTGTGACAAGGCGTACTCCCTCAAGCCGCTTCAACGTAGTGTCGACTACGCCTTCAGCGTCTTTCGGTCCGTGCGCCTTGTCACAGCGGCATTTCCGCGCCCTCGCGACGAAAGTTGGTGAGATTTCCGGGCCAGGGACAGCTCCGCCCCGGCAATCGCGCCCGTCCGGCGGAAGGCACGATTGTAGTGCCATCTGCCGCCGGATCGGGCCGCTGCGACCCCTCGCGCCCCCGGTCGCCACGCCGGGCGGGCAATGACCCTCCATTCCTGCGCCACGCCCCGCCGCACGTAGCGGCGGGGGCGGAGAAACCGACATGAACATCGACACACGGCCCGAGGAGGTCGGGCTCTCGTCCCCGCGCCTGGACCGGATCGTCCCCTGGATGCGGCGGTGGGTAGACTCGGGCCGCCTCCCGGGCATCGCCGTCGCCGTCGTGCGGGACGACCGCCTCGCGTGGTTCGAGACGTACGGCCTGCGGGACGTCGAGTCGCGCCGCCCGGTAGCGCCGGACACCATCTACCGCATGTACTCGATGACGAAGCCGATCACCACGGTGGCGGCGCTCATGCTCTACGAGGAGGGGTGCTTCCACCTCGACGACCCCGTCGCGAAGTACATCCCCGCATTCTCCGAGACGAGGGTGTTCGCGGGCGGAGACGCGGAATCCTTCGAGACCGAGCCTCTCGCCCGGCCGATCACCGTGCACGACCTCATGACCCACACCTCGGGCCTCACCTACTCGTTCCAGTGCGAGCACCCGGTGGACGCGCTCTACCAGCGGCGCGGGATCGACTTCAACCGCAATCTCGGACCGCTCGCGCAGGTGGTGGAAGCGACCGCCGCCCAGCCGCTCGTCTTCCAGCCGGGGGAACGCTGGAACTACGGCGTCTCGACCGACGTCCTCGGACGCCTCGTCGAGATCTGGTCCGGCCAGGCGCTCGACGCGTTCCTCGCGGAACGGATTTTCGCCCCGCTCGGGATGGCCGACACCGGCTTTCACGTCCCGGAGGGAGAAGGCGACCGGTTCGCCTCCAACTACACCCGCTCCGAGGAGGGCGGACTCGCCCTCGTCGACGCGGCCGCGGGGAGCCGCTTCCTCCGGCCCGCCGCGACCCTCTCGGGCGGCGGCGGGCTCGTCTCGACCGCGGCCGACTACCTCCGATTCCTCCGCATGCTCCGGGGCCGGGGGGTGCTCGGGGACGTCCGCCTCCTCGGGCGCAAGACGGTCGAGCACATGACCTCGAACCAGCTCCCCGGGGACCTCGCGGACATGGGCCAGCCGACGTTCTCCGAGACCCCGTTCACCGGGGTCGGCTTCGGGCTCGGGGTGTCGGTGATGCTGGACCCGGCGAAGGCCCGGATCGTCGGCTCCCCCGGAGAGTACGCCTGGGGCGGGATGGCGAGCACCGCGTTCTGGGTGGACCCCGCCGAGGACCTCATCGTCCTCCTCCTCACCCAGCTCTCGCCGTCGTCGACCTACCCCATCCGGCGCGAGCTCAGAGTGCTGACGTACCAGGCGCTCCTCTGACGCCCGCGCCGGCGCGGGACTCGAACCGGCACCGTTTCACCGCCCGCCGCGACGTCGGCGGCGGGCTCCGATCACTCGGTCACGTCAGAGAGCGCGCCACGCGAGGGGAGCTCAGGCCGGCGCGTCGGCGGAAGGCCCTGGCCCACCTCGACGGGTGAACCCTTCGAACAGGCCTTCGAGCCGGGCCATGCGTTCCCGCAGGTCGGCGATACCTCGCCGCATCTCGCGCAGTGCCGGGAGGATGAGGGTCGCGAGTCCGATTCCGACCGCGACGACCGAGACGATGATGGCAATGGTGTTGCCTTCCATGTTCCCTCCTTGGCCTTGGGATCTCCGTGGATTGATGTCGTTCGCCGCAGCCTCCAATACTGATCCATCGACAATGCCGGCGCAGCAGCCGGCCACGGCTCCGGCGAACTCCCCGACACCAGGGAGAATCGCCGGCGCCCGTGCCCGGCGGCACGGATATACTCGCGGGCCATCGTCACCCACGGGAAACGGGAGCCCTCGCGTGCGCATTCTGCTCGTCAACGGGAACACCACCGCGGCCATGACGAAGACCCTCGTCGCGACCGCGCGGGAGGCGGCCGCCCCCGGCACCGAGATCGCCGGCGCCACCGGCACCATCGGCGCCGCGATCGTGAGCCACCGGGCGGACGAGGCGATCGCGGAGCACGCGATGCTCAAGGCCGTCGCGGAACACGACGGCGCCTACGACGGAGTGCTCATCGGCGTGTCGACCGACCCCGCCCTGGGGGCACTCCGCGCCCTCCTCCCGGTGCCCGTCGTCGGGATGACCGAGGCAGCGCTGCTCACCGCCTGCATGCTGGGAGCGCGGTTCGGCCTCGTCACCTTCAGCCTCGCCTCCGCCCCCGGCTACCGGGAGGCCGTCGAGCGCTACGGCCTCGTGAGCCGGCTCGCCGGGCTCCGGACCATCGATATCCCCCTCGCGGAGGCCTACGCGAAGCGGGAGAAGCTCGCCGAGGCGATCGTCGAGGTGGCGGACGCCCTCATCGAGAAGGACGGGGCGGAGGTGCTGGTCCTTTGCGGTGCGGCCGCGGCGGGACTTCCCGCCCTCCTCCAGCCGCACGTTCCCGTGCCCCTCCTCGACGGCATCGTCTGCGGGGTACGGCTCACCGAGGCGATGGTCCGTCTCGGCGCGGCGAAGCCCTCGCGCGGCAGCCACGCCCCGCCGGCGGAGAACCGCTACACCGGCCTCGACGAAGCGACGACCCGCCTCCTCAAGGAGAATGCCGCCACGCACGATGGCAGCGCAGGATAATTCTCGAGACGCCGGCCGCCGCCGCGCCGCATGACAACGTGGTTTCCCCTTTGCCGGACTACCGTGAATCCCATCGTCGGCAGCGCCCAACGGCCCGAGCGTACCACGCGCCGGGTAGGGACACCGGGCCGCGGTTCCGCCGGGACGGTCCGGCCCTTCCGTTCCCTCCCCGCCATCTCGCTGGCGCACGGAAGGGCGAAATATTCCTATCCGGTCAAATAGTGTCCTGAACGCGCCAGACGGATTGCGCACACGAGGCCACCCGCGGAAACTCGGGCTGCCAAACCAACTCCATACCGGAGAGCCATCATGAGACCCCGTCTGTCCACCGTCGCCGTCGCCATGCGAGAAGGACTCCTCTCCTTCCCGGTTCCGCCTCCCGCGGGCCGCCGGCAGGACCTGTACCGCCGGTACGCGGTCGCGGCGCTCGGACCGGATCGGGCCGAGCGGCTCCTCCGCGAGATGAACCGGAACCGCCCCGCGCCGGAAGGCACGCCCCGCGCCTGACGGCGGCCCCCAAGCCCTCTCCGGTCCCGCGCCGGAGAGGGCCTGCACGACCAGAGCCCCCCGACACCAGCGCGCCCGAACCACCCCTCACGACGGCCCCCACGCTCCACGCGGGCAAGATGTCCGCGCTCCCGGGCGGCCGTGCCTCCGCGAAACCCGTGCGCTCTTCAGGCGCGGCAGTCCCCGATGATGGGCAGTCCCATACAGGTCGGCCCGAGCGAAGTCGCAGTCCGGCATCGCACCCCCACCTCGGGCACCGCGCCCCTGGCCCGCATATCTCACCAACTTTCTGCTGCGGACGCCAATCTGCTCGCTGTGACAAGGCGTACTCCCTCAAGCCGCTTCAACAGCGCGAAGCGCTAGTGTCAGCTACGCCTTCAGCAGCGCGAAGCGCTCTTTCGGTCCGTGCGCCTTGTCACCGCGGCATCTTGACGCCCTCGCGACGAAAGTCGGTGAGATATGCGGGCTGGGAGCGGGCTTCCAGCTCGCGGCACGCCGCCCCCACCCCCCACGCCCCGTACCGCCCGGTGGACCGTGACCGCGGCACGGGAGGAGACCGAAAGCGGTCCATCACCGGACAAGTCATTGCGCCGAATTCGCCCCTTGTCCATTGTGCGGCGAAAAAATATCGCAAATGCGCCATTTCAAGCGCCGCACCCTTGCCAACCTTCAGGCGCCCCATGCACCTTCCCGGCGTGTCTGGAAACACCGGGATTGGATCCGATGAACAGCCTCGAAGAAATCGACATCCACGAGCCCATCGAGATGCACCTCGATCCCATCCGCCCGTCCGAGATTGGTCCCGAGCCGATCGCCCGGACCGTGCGGCGGCCGCGCGAGGTCGTGTTCGCCCTGATGCCCGCCTTCAACGTCGCGTCCTTCGGCGCCTGCCTCGGGCCGCTTCGCAAGGCGAACTGCATCAGCGGGCGCGAGCTCTACCGGTGGCAGGTCGCGAGCCTCGACGGCCAGCCGGTGCGGGCGAGCAGCGGCGTCCAGGTCCACGCGGACGTCGCGATCGACGCGGTCGAGAACCCCGATCTCGTGCTCGTGTGTTCCGGCGACGACGTCGAGAACCACGTGCACGAGTCGTGCCTGCGGTGGCTCCGGCACCTCGCGAAGCGCAACGTGGTCCTCGGCGGGATCGACACCGGCGCGTGTCTCCTCGCCAAGAGCGGCGTCCTCCGCGGCTACAAGTGCACCACCCAGTGGGATCACCGCGACGCCCTCATCGAGGACCACCCGGAGGTCGTGGTCACCACCGGGGTGTGCGTCTTCGACCGGGACCGGATCACCTGCGCGGGAGGCGACGCCCCGGGGGACCTCATGATGAACCTCATCGCCCGCGAGCACGGCCGCCAGCTTGCCGCCTCGATCGCCGAGCAGCTCGTCCGCGACCGGATCCGGGGTACCCGCGACGTGCAGCGCCGTCCGCTCGTGCAGCACATCGGCACCGGCCAGCCCCGACTCGTCGACGCGGTGCAGCTCATGGAGGCGAACCTCGAGGAGCCGCTCCCGGTCGAGCAGATCGCGGAGCTCGTGGGGCTCTCGCGCCGCCAGCTCGAGCGCCTCTTCCGCCGTCACCTGAGGTGCGTGCCGAGCCGGTACTACCTCCGGGTGCGGCTCGCGAAGGCGCATCACCTCCTTCGCCAGACCTCGCACTCGGTGATGTCGATCGCGCTCTCCGCGGGGTTCGTCAGCGCCTCTCACTTCTCCAAGGCGTACAAGGACCTCTTCGGCTACCCGCCACGCGAGGAGCGCCGGCCCGAGCACGTTCACCCGGACGCGAGCTGCGCCTGAGCTTCCCATTCCGGCCCGCCAGCGCGACGCGGCCATCAGCCCGCCGGCCCGCATCCCGCCCGGGATGCGGGTCCCCTTCCCGCCCCGATCCGCCCGATTGCGGTCTCCGTGGCCATCCATCGCCCGCTATGGCAGAGTGCAGCCCCGACCCTCCACGCATTCGTGAAGACGCCAGGGAGCCGCCATGAAGTGGACGGACGCCGAGGTCGCCGAGTTCCGCGAACGCGGCTGCCTCTTCATCGAATCCCTCTTCAGCCCCGAGGAGGTCGGGGTCCTCAACGCGGAGCTCCCCGGCATCCTCGCCCGGAGGGGGCCGGAGAATCTCCGCGAGCAGAAGAGCGACGCGGTGCGCTCCGCGATCGCGCCCCACCTCTACAACGAGCCGTTCCGGCGCCTCAGCCTGCATCCGCGCCTCATCGAGCCCGCCCGCCAAGTGCTCGGCGGGCCGGTCTATCTCCACCAGTTCAAGATCAACGCCAAGCGCGCCCACGACGGCGAGATCTGGCACTGGCACCAGGACTACCGCACCTGGCACGAGGACGACGGGATGCCGCGGCCGGACATCATCAACGCGGCGCTGTTCCTCGACGACGTCACCGAGTTCAACGGGCCAATGATGTTCATCCCGGGCTCGCACAAGGCCGGCCGGCGCGAGGCGACGCGGGAATTCGACCGGATCCCGGACTACGGCCGCCTCGCGGAGGACGCGGTGGGGAGCCCCTACCGACGCGAGACCATCGACGCGATGATCGAGGCGCACGGACTGGTCGCGCCCAAGGGGCCGGCCGGCTCGGTCGTCTTCTTCCACGGCTGCACGGTCCACGGTTCCGGGCCGAACATGTCCCCCTGGAACCGCACCTTGGTGTTCGCGAGCCCGAACCGCACGGACAACTGGATCCGCCGGCCGACCCGGCCCGACTTCCTCGCCCTGCAGGACTTCACCCCCGTCGAGACACTCCCTGACGACTGCCTGCTGACGCTCGAACCTGCTTCGGAGACCACGGCCACGGCATAGGCCCTCGCTCGCGCCGGGACGGCGCTTGGGCTCAGAGCTTGTCGCGGAGGGCGTAGTACAGCATTCCGAGGACAAGGAGCGGGTGGCGGAGCCGCCGGCCCCCGGGAAACGGCCGGTGCTCGAGCCCGGCGAGCACGTCGAAGCGCTCCGCGGTCCCCGCCACCGCCTCCGCAACGAGCTTCCCCGCAATCTGGGTCAGCGCCACCCCATGGCCCGAGAACCCGTGGGCGAAGAAGCCGTTGGGGGCGATCCGCCCCACGTGCGGCAGGCGGCTCCTCGTGATCGCGAGTTGCCCGCTCCACGCATGGTCGATACGAACGTCCGCGAGCTGGGGGAAGACGCGGAGCATGTAGCGCCGCACGAACCCCGCGAGGTCGCCCGGGGGCCGGTCGGAGTACGTCTCGCCGCCCCCGAAGAGGAGGCGGTGGTCGGGGGTGCACCGGAAGTAGTCGACGACGAACTTCGTCGAGTGCACGCACGCACCGCTCCTCACGAGCGAGCGGGCACGCCGTTCCCCGAGAGGCTCGGTCGCGAGCTGATGGTTGACGATCGGCATGATCCGGGACTCGATCCGCGGCTCGAGGCGGCCGAGATGGGCGTTGCCGGCGAGGACGACGTGCTCCGCCGCCACCACGCCCCCGCGCGCGGTCGAGACCTCGGCCGGCCGGCCCCACCGGATCCGCTCGACTCTCGAGCCCTCGAAGATCCGGGCTCCCGCCGCGGCCGCCGCCGCGGCCATCCCGAGCACGAACTTGAGGGGGTGCAGGTGCCCGCCGCCCTCGTCCATACGTCCCCCGACGTAGCGCTCGCTCGCGACTTCCTCGCGCATCTCCGCCCGGGACAGCATCCGGTATCCGCGGTAGCCGAAACGCCGGTGGCAGAACTCCGCCTCGTCCTCCATCCAACCCAGGTAGCGCTCGCGCGTGGACGCGAGCAGGTTGCCCGGGCGCCAGTCGCACTCGATGCCATGGCGGGCGATGCGCTCGGCGATGATCGCCTTGGCCTCCTCGGCGAGTGCCCAGAGGCTCCCGGCGCGGGACGGACCGAGGGCGCGTTCGAGATCGTCCGTCGACTCGCGGAGGCCGCTCCCCACCTGCCCGCCGTTCCGCCCGCTTGCCCCCCATCCCACCCGCTCCGCCTCGAGCACGACCACCGAGTACCCCCGCTCCGCGAGGTGAAGGGCGGCCGAGACCCCGGTGAACCCGGCCCCGACGACGCACACGTCCGCCCGCTCGCACCCCGCGAGCGCCGGCCACGGCTCGACCGCCGGCGCGGTGGCCGCGTACCAGGAGCCGGATGAACCGGTCCGCCCGGAACCGGAACGTGGCATGACCATCTCTCGCCGTCGATACCCCGTGTGAGACATTCGGGAACGGACGCGGCGGATGCCCGGGTGCGGGACGGACGGTCGCCGCTCTTCGTTCCCGGCAGCGATTCTCGGGGACGCTCCCGCACGCGGCAACGCTCCCGCGCCACGCAGCTCGAAGACCTCCGCGCCGGTGTTGTCCGGACCACGCGGACCGGCGAGCATTCCGACGTGACCATCATCGACACGGACGGACGGCGCGCACCGTGGCCCGAGGTCCCGCGCTTCGATGACGACGACATGCGGGATTAGCCCGGAAAAATCACCGATTTCCTGCTGCGGACGCGGATCTGCTCGCTGTGACAAGGCGTACTCCCTCAAGCCACTTCGACGTAGTGTCGGCTACACTTTCAGCAGCGCGAAGCGCTCTTTCGGTCCGTGCGCCTTGTCACAGCGGCATCTCCGCGCCTTCGCGACGAAAATCGGTGACTTTTCCGGGCCAGATAGGCCAGGTCGTCGACCGTCTCTTCACTTTCGGGAGCTCGCCCCGGACCCTCGGTTGCTCCGGCTGATGGAACGCCAGGCGCCGGTCCCGAAGCACTCGGACGAGCCAAGGATGGACCGGGTGCTTCTCGGCGAGGTCGAGGCAAACCGGTAGCGCGCGTGTCGCAGGTATCTTCGACACTTCCATGTTCCCGACCACGGGAGGTCCGAATGCCAGTCAGGACAGAAACGAACGGCGCGGTCTGGACGGTCATCCACTCCCGCCCCGAAACCCGGAACGCCATGGACCCGGCGAGCGCCGCCTCCCTCCACAAGGCATTCCGCGCCTTCGATGCCGACGAGTCCGCCCACGTGGCCGTGTTCTGGGGCGAAGGCGGCGCCTTCTGCTCCGGCTGGGACCTCAAGCACGCCGCAGCCCTCTCGGGGGCCGAAGCGCTCGACCCGTACGAGTTCCCCGACGAAGAAGAGCCTCCCATGGCCGCCATGGGGCCGAGCCGACTGGAACTCTCCAAGCCGGTGATTGCCGCCGTGGCCGGCCCGGCGGTGGCCGGAGGCATGGAGCTCGCCCTGTGGGCGGACATGCGGGTGATGGAGGAGACCGCCTACATGGGTGTCTATTGCCGTCGCTGGGGCATTCCGCTCATCGACGGCGGCACCGTGCGCTTGCCCCGGCTGGTGGGGGAGGGTCGCGCCATGGACCTCATCCTGACCGGTCGCCGGGTGGACGCCGACGAGGCGTTGCGGATCGGCCTTTGCGAGTACGTCGTGCCCGAGGGCGAAGCTCGCGCGAAAGCCGAGTCCCTGGCCCACGACATCTGCCGCTTTCCGCAAAGCTGCATGCGAGCCGATCGCCAGTCTGCCCGAGCGCAGCACGGTCTGTCCGAACGCGACGCCCTTCGCCTGGAATGGCGGAACAGCAAGGCGGAAGTAACCCGGGGCATCGAGGGCGCGGCCCGCTTCGCAGCCGGCAGGGGACGCGGCGGCGATTTCGGGGACGCCTGAGCGGTCTCGTCAAGCATGCCGTCGAGCTCGGCGGGCTTGAGCGGGGGACTCCAGGTTCCCGACTTCACCACGCAGGCCCGCGATCTTTCCACTCTGACGTATACCGTCCAGCCCGGCACACTGACCTCCTGCGCATCTTTTCCTTCTTGTCGAGGACCGGTTCGACCGATGCTAGCGTCTCGGGACGCCGTCGACTTGATCTGCAACGGCGAACACTTTCTGGGCTTGGCGGGTGCTGGTCTGCACCTCCGATGATCTGAACTCTTCATCAATGTTGTAGTCAGCCTTTGCCCGGAGCCCCCTGCCTCTCGCGAGCATCTGCGCCAGATGTTTCAGTGCCGGCTTGGTGGATGTGCGCAAAGCATCAATGACGGCGCTGTGAACGCCCTGTCTGGACGTTCGAAGCCCGTTGCGTTGGGCGACAGGCCGGCATCGGTGATAGGCGGCGCAGTAGGCTCGACTCGCCGCGTTTCGGAAGTCCACCTCGCGGTTGCCCTGTGCCAGCTCCTGGGCGGCCTCAAGTAGCTGCTTTGGGCTGACTGCCATCGACGCTTGCTCCGATGAACGCTGGCATGAACTTGAGGCCTGGATCGTCCATCAGGTACGGGCAGTCGCGGATCTTGGCGTCCAGTGCTTCGTTGAGGTCTTCGGCCTTCTCGGGCGATGCCGCCACGAAGCACTCGAAGAGGAAGGAGTCCGGGTCGTGTTGGTCCGCGTGAACCTCTACACGGCTCACTCGCACCTTCCACGAGCGGAGGGTCTCGTGGGCAATGGCCAGAACTTCCTGAAGGCGTTCTTCGGTGAAGACATCTCGGTCAATCGCGCTCAAGATCGCCTCCACGGGCGAGTCGGGCGCGCATGGGCGCTCCGGGTTGGACCCGTTCCATGCCCCCACCAGGTCGAAGGCTTCCCGGAAGTGGCCGGTGAGGATGGACGTCGAGACTACCCCCGCAAACATGTCCGCATCTGCCGGGGCTCGTGCATACGCTCGGTGGGCGACCTCGAGCGCCCCGGTGACGTCGCCGAGCGTGACAAGGGACGCCGCGTAGTTGTGGAGTGTCCGCGGCGATTCTCCGGACAGTTGCAGTGCGTGGCCGTGTCGCGCGTGCACCTCTTCGACGTCTCCTCGAAGGGAGGCTACTGCCCCGAGCACCGTGTAGCCCGCAGCCGCATTGATCTTGAGAAGTCCTTCGGCCTCTCGCTCAAGTCTCTTCAGTTCGAACTCGCCAGGTTCAATCTCCTCCGCCATCGCCGCCAGCGACTTCTGAACGGCGAGGTTCCGGACGGCTACGTGTCGTTGTTCTCTTCGTTCTACGAAGCCGAGCTCAATGCGGAAATCAATGACCACTATTCTGCGACTCCGCTGCCAGGGTTCCCCATCATCGCTGCGTTCAACCCGTCTCCATCTCCGGCGAACGACGGGAACTGGACCATCGTCCGGATTCCGAGGTGGTGAACCGCGCTCCCTGCGTCCAGAGAGTCAGACCATCGGGACCCTTGTTCGTACTGACTCCGCGCGTCCCTTGGTGGACTTGCGCGACTACCTCCTCGATGTCCGTGCACCGGAGCTCGCGACGAACAGGCGCGACCCCGTGCATGTAGTCCAGTCGTTGCGGTTGCCCGTGCTCCGGGACTGACCATGAGCCCCGGCCAAGCGGCGAGACGGCGCGCCGTTTCGGGTTGCGGGTCGAACCCGAGGTCAGCGAACACGCGTTCCGCCGCGCGGCGGACAGCCCGTCTCGTGGTGGCGGTGGGCTCCCCGTCCGGCCCCGTCTCGGCCGCGGGTCCGGAACGTGTCAGGTGGTCACGATGTGGGCGGGCGGCGCTTCGCCGATCCCGGCGTCGACCGCCTCGTGCGACACCCGTTCGCTCAGCTCGATGCGGTGCAGCACCCCGCCTCGTTCGAGCACGAAGGCGCGGGAGAGACCCACGTCGTCGAACTCGTACTGGATGCGCTCGATGGGGTTCGATTCGCTCCGGGGCACGACCACGTAGGAGACGTGGGTCCCGTGCTGGGTCAGGGCGACGTCCATGCCCCGAGGCATCGCGCCGCTTCCGATCATGAACAGGAGCGCGGCGAGCTTGCTCGCGCTCTCGCGCCGGTCCCGGGACGGCTTGCCGGCCCCCGATGGCATCGTCACGACCTTCGTGCCAGCCCGCCAGATCTCGAACGGAAGGGTCCGATACCGGAGGCGAAAGCCCGCGCATCCGGGAGCCATCTCGAGCCGCGCGATCTCAAGGCGGGTCTCCTCGCCAACGGTCACCGCGTGCTCGAGTCGGGCGGTGAACGCGGGCAGGATCCGAAGCTCGTTCGCGAACGCGCGCTCGCCGGCCTCATCGGCCGCCGCCGCCCCGCCGAGGAGGATGGAGGTCGCGGCGAGGGCCGCGAGGACGGGTCTCTTCGCTCGTGCGCCCATGGTCGTCTCCACTGCGTCCGTTTGCGTCGAACGACACCGTACAGCCCTTTTCCCCGCTGTCGTCCCCCCTCGTCACCTGTCACAACAATACTGTCGCTTCAAGGCAATTCCTGTAAAGCGAAACATGGGTTTCCCCAGTTTCTCTTTCAAAAATCGTGGAGTGTGTGTAGTATTCAGGCCTGGAACAATGGCGAAATTCAG
>JAJECB010000469.1 GCA_022822245.1 Gammaproteobacteria bacterium | reverse complement strand
TCCGCGCCCCCGGCTGACGTCAGGCGAGATCGAAGCGGTCGAGGTTCATCACCTTGTCCCAGGCGGCGACGAAGTCGTCCACGAACCGCCGCTCCGCGTCCTCCGATCCGTAGACCTCCGCGATCGCCCGGAGCTGGGAGTTCGATCCGAAGACGAGATCGACGCGGGTGCCCGTCCACCTGAGATCGCCCGTCGCACGATCGCGCCCCTCGAACACGTCCTCGGATCCGGATGCCGCCTGCCACTTCGTGCCCATGTCGAGCAGGTTCACGAAGAAGTCGTTGGTGAGCGCCTCCGCCCGCTCGGTGAAGACCCCGTGCCGGGACTGCCCGTAGTTCGTGTCGAGGACGCGCATGCCGCCGACGAGAACCGTCATTTCGGGCGCCGTCAGCCCCAGGAGCTGAGCCCGGTCGACCAGCAACGCTTCCGCCGGCGCGGCGTGCCGGCCGTCGAGGTAGTTCCGGAACCCGTCCGCGGCCGGTTCGAGCACGGCGAAGGATTCGACGTCGGTCTGCTCCTGCGAGGCATCCGTGCGGCCCGGGGTGAACGGAACCGCCACGTCCTGTCCGGCGTTCCTCGCCGCCTGCTCGACGGCCGCGCATCCGCCAAGGACGATGACGTCGGCGAGCGAAACCTCCTTTCCGTTGCTCTCAGCGCCGTTGAACTCCCGCCGGATGTCCTCGAGGGTTTCGAGCACGGAGGCCAACCGGGCCGGCTCGTTGACCTCCCAGTCCTTCTGCGGCGCGAGACGGATGCGCGCTCCGTTCGCCCCGCCGCGGAGATCGGAGCCGCGGAAGGTCGAGGCGGACGCCCACGCGGTTGAGACCAGTTGGGAGACGGAGAGCCCTGACCCGAGGATCCTGGCCTTGAGCGCGGCGCTGTCCTCCTCGTCGATCGGGTGATGCGTGACGGGCGGGATGGGGTCCTGCCAGATCAGCTCCTCCCCCGGGACCTCCGGTCCGAGATAGCGCGCGCGCGGACCCATGTCGCGGTGCGTGAGCTTGAACCAGGCCCGGGCGAACGCATCGGCGAACGCGTCCGGGTGCTCGTGGAAGTGCCGCGAGATCGGCTCGTAGACGGGGTCCATCCGCATCGCCATGTCCGCGGTGGTCATCATGGGCGCATGGCGCTTCGACGGATCGTGGGCATCCGGCACGGTGTCCGCGCCGGCGCCGTCCTTCGGCACCCACTGCCACGCGCCGGCAGGGCTCTTCGTCACCTCCCACTCGTAGCCGAACAGGGTGTCGAAGAAGCTGTTGTCCCACGTCACCGGCGTGGGGGTCCATGCGCCTTCGATGCCGCTCGTGATCGCATCGCCGCCCTTGCCGCTGCCGAAGCTGCTGTTCCAGCCAAGACCCTGCGCCTCGATGGGAGCGCCCTCCGGTTCGGGGCCGACATGGGCCGGGTCCCCGGCACCGTGGGCCTTGCCGAAGGTGTGGCCGCCGGCGACGAGGGCGACCGTCTCCTCGTCGTTCATCGCCATCCGGGCGAAGGTCTCGCGGATGTCGCGGCCCGAGGCGATCGGGTCGGGATTGCCGTTGGGGCCTTCCGGATTGACGTAGATGAGGCCCATCTGGACCGCGCCCAGCGGGGTCTCGAGCTCCCGGTCGCCGGTATAGCGCGCATCCCCGAGCCACTCGACCTCGGAGCCCCAGTAGATGTCCTCCTCGGGCTCCCAGACGTCCTCGCGCCCGCCGGCGAAACCGAACGTCCTGAACCCCATCGATTCCAGCGCGCAGTTGCCGGCGAGGATCATGAGATCGGCCCACGAGATCCTCCTGCCGTACTTCCGCTTGACCGGCCAGAGCAGCATGCGCGCCTTGTCGAGGTTGCCGTTGTCGGGCCAGCTATTGAGCGGCGCGAAGCGCTGCGTGCCGGTGCGGGCGCCGCCCCGGCCGTCGCCGGTCCGGTAGGTTCCCGCGCTGTGCCATGCCATCCGGATGAAGAGCGAGCCATAGTGACCGTAGTCGGCCGGCCACCAGTCCTGCGACGCGGTCATCAGCTCGAAGATGTCCTTCTTGACCGCGTCGAGGTCGAGGCTCCGGAACGCCTCGGCGTAGTCGAAGGCCTCGCCCATCGGATTGGACAGGGCGGAGTGCTGGTGCAGCACGTTGAGCTTCACCTGGTTCGGCCACCAGTCCCGGTTCGACGTGCCGCCGCCCGCGGCATGTCCGCGAGTGCCGTGCATGACCGGACACCTGCTTTCGTTCATGACCCCCTCCTTCGCGTGTCCCGCATTGGTTCGAAACGTTCCCGGAGACCGCGCCCCGGGGTCAGCCAACCGGCCGACGGGAACGAGCGTAGGCGTTGTAGACGTTCGTGTACAACGATTATTATCGTCTACGGTAATCGTGAACTACGAACGTTATCGGGACGACCTGCAATGAAGCGCCTGCCCACCATGAAGCAGCTCCAGTACCTGGTGGCGCTGGCCGAGACGCGGCACTTCGCCCGCGCCGCCGAGCGCTGCCACATCACCCAGTCGACGCTGAGCGCGGGGATCCGCGATCTCGAATCGGTGCTCGGAGCCGCGGTTGCGGAGCGTTCGAACCGGCACGTGCTGATGACCCGCACGGGAGTTCGGATAGCCGAGCGGGCGAGGTCCCTGTTGCGGGACGCCGAAGAGGTCATGGAGCTCGCGAGGGCCGGCCGCGCTCCCATGACCGGGGAGATGCGCCTCGGGGTCATCCCGACGATCGGACCGTTCTACCTTCCGCGCGTCCTTCCCGCGCTGCGGGAGCAATTCCCCGAGCTCACGGTCTACCTGCGGGAGGAGCAGACCGCCCCGCTGCTCGCCCGGCTGGAGAACGGCGAGCTCGACGCGGGACTGATCGCGCTTCCCTGCGACACCGCGGGGCTCGCCACCGACGTCATTTTCGAGGACGAGTTCCTGTTCGCATGCGACCGCAGCCACCCCCTCGCGGGCGTCGCCGAAGTGCCCCTGGACGCGCTCGCCGGCGAACGCCTCCTGCTGCTGGAGGAAGGGCACTGCCTGCGCGGTCACGCCCTCGACGCCTGCGAGATGGGCGACACGCGGGCCCGCGCCCAGTTCGAAGCGAGCAGCCTGCACACCCTGGTGCAGATGGTCGCGGCGGGGATCGGCGTGACCCTCATCCCGCGGCTCGCGGTCGATGCCCGCATCGCCGAGGGAACGGACATCTCGCTCTCGCCGCTCGCGGTCCGGGCTTCCCGGCAGGTCGGGCTCGCCTGGCGCCGAACGTCGTCGAGAGCCGAGGAGCTCGACATGCTGGCCAACGCGCTCCGCGAGCTGGCGGGTACCGCGTGATGCCTTCGGCTACGCACATCGGTTCGTCATGGCGCCGGCTCGCGGCGCCGCGAAGCAGCCGGTGGACCCGGCGCCATTCTTCGCCGAACCCGATCGGGACCTCCTCGGGCAAGTACAGCCTCTTCGCGACGCCTACGGAAGGTCCGGGTCAACATCGACTCCCACGTCGAGATCGACGTCCCGGACGCAAACGTCGTGGGTGGTCTTCCGAGGGGAAGAACCCGAGTTCAAGATGGCGTGTTTCACGGAGCGTCTGCGGCAAATTCGCTCCTGATTACGTACGAACCTCATGTTCCAGGCTCCACACCGGCACGGGAACCGGATTCGGGCCACTGACATGGCGTCGTGCAGCCCATTCGGACCGATTCGGCGCCCGTTGCACGCTCCCCACGGCGCAATCCACGCGGTCG
>JAJECB010000044.1 GCA_022822245.1 Gammaproteobacteria bacterium | reverse complement strand
CAGTTCTCGATCTCGCCCCATTCGTTGAGGACCAGATCCGAAGCCTGCGCAACGCCTTCGGTTGCCGAGATGAAATAGAGCTTCACGTCATCAGGGGATGCCGCCTCCTCCGCCACCCGGCGCTGGAGGCGCCGCATCAGGTGCTCGCTGTGACTCTCCACGATGACCTGCACGTTTCGAGCCTCGGTGACGTTCAGCATGACGTCCGCCAGCCCGCTCTGCACCGAGGGATGAAGATGGATCTCGGGCTGCTCCATCAGCACCGTCGAGCCCTCCGGAACGTAGTAGAGCAGGACCAGCGCCGGCAGCACCTGGGATACGCCAAACCCGACGTCGGTCAGAGCCGTCGGCACACTCGACGAGGATGTCCTAACCATTGCACGGTACAGATTCGTCCCCTTGGCAATTTCATCAAGGCTGAATTCGTGGATCAGCCCGAGTTCGTTCAGCCAGTAGGCGATCATCTCCTGGAACGACTTCCTCCGTCTCCTAAATCCGAGACTCCTCGTCTCTCCATCGCGAGTGGCGGCGAGTATCGCATCCACCGTGCGCTCGCCCCGCTGCCCGACGTCTTCCGGACTCGACCCGCCCCAGTGGTACTCACGCTTCGGGTATTCGCGCAACGGCCCAAGGTAGTAGATGGAGTCCATCAGGTTCTCGTATGCCAGCTCGAAGTCACCGAGGAAGTCCGCGTTCTGATAGAAGCTTCTAGTCTCGTTGGGAAACAGGTAGGTCTTGACTGGAGGCGGAAGGGGCCAAGGTCGGCCCTGGATGCGTTTGAAGCTGAATTTCTCGCTGTTGGTCGTCAGCTCGAATTTCGTCCTGGAATCGGCCTTCGAGCGCAGCCTGAAATTCTCACCGCCAAACCGATATACCAACTCATACGGCCAGAGCCGCGCTTGTCTCAGACCGACCTCGCACCGCGTCACGAAGCGACGCCCCTTGAAGAGAGGGCCGGCCGAAGGCTCCAGCGGATCCCGTATCTTCAGCCTTTCGGGCAACGTCCAGTCGAGGCGCCAGCCTATGCGTCTCTGCTCGTCGTGCTCGTGAACCACGTCCTTGAACGTCCCCAAGTTCACCAAGTCCACCGGCCCGCCGAAGTCCAGTACCAAGCCACGGTCCGTCGCGTTCCTGGTTTGTTTGAGCAGCAGGAGAAGCTGAAGAAGGCTACTCTTGCCGGCGCTATTGGTTCCGAAGAATCCGGTCACCTTGCCGAATCTGAGATCGGCTTCCCGCCACGCCTTGAAATTCTCGATTTTCAAGCGGTTCAGCATGTCTATTGCTCCTGCCGGAAATTCCGAGGCCCCGGCGGATGGGTCGAGTCGCTTCGGATCGTACTACGGTCCCTCGCAGGGGGCGGACCTCTCCGCGCCATGCCACCGCACTGCCGCCGCACGCCGCATCCGTTCACCTCAGCCGGCGAGTTCGCGGGTCAGCACCGCTCCGTTGTCGATGCGCATCCAACCCGTGGTGCCGGGATACGGGTCCGAGCAGACGATTCGCACGCCGTCCGTCTCGCGTTCGCGCATCTGGAAGTAGTCCGGGTCCTCGGCGAAGCGGCAGGAGACGTGGACCCGGTCGGCGCTCGCGAGGATCACGTTCATGGCCCGGACGTAGCGAGTGCGCTTCTCGATCACCGCGAGCCCGCGCGCGAGCGCCTCGTGCATGTCGCCGCGGTCGAAGCGCTTGACGTAGTTGAAGACCTTCTCTGCACCGATCCTCCCCTCCTCGCGGATGCGCACCCCGCGCAGCTCGCCGTTGAAGATGAACACGTGCCGTCCGTCCTCGAACGGCATGTTGTTCTCGATGCGGATCCCCTCGTCGCGAAACGCGCTCCGGGCATGGACGAGCAGCAGCGTCGTCTCGCCGAAACCGTCACGCCGGTCCTCCCACACCGGGCGGATGTCGCGGTACACCCGCCACTCGCCGTCCTCGAGCCAGGCGCAGCCCCACCCGTGACCCTGGTACTCCCGGCTGTCGCGCGAGATCGCCGCGAACACGTCCAGGTGCGGCGCAATCGCGAATGGGCGCCGCGAGTGGACGCAGAGGAGCCGGCACATCAGAACGGCCCTGATGCCGGCGCCGCCGAAACGTCGCGGCGGCGCATCAGATCGGATGCAGGCCCGGAAACCCGAGCCCGGTCGCCTCGTCGAAGCCGTGCATCACGTTGAACGCCTGCACCGCCTGACCGGCCGCGCCCTTCATCAGGTTGTCGATGGCGCTGACGACCACCAGCCGATTCGAGTCCGGGTCGCGCTCGAAGCCGATGTCGCACCAGTTCGTCCCCGCGACGAGTTTGGGCTCGGGGTAGCGGTGGATGCCGCTTCGCTCCTTCACGACGCGCACGAACGGCTCCGCCGCGTAGTCCTCGCGCAGGATCTTCCACACGTCCTTCTCGGAGAGGTCGCGGTCCAGGAACAGGTGGCAGGTCGCGAGGATGCCCCGCACCATCTCGATCGAGGTGGCCGAGAAGTGGACATGACCGGTGCCGAGCTCCTGGAGCATCTCCGCCACGTGGCGATGCCCGGTCGGCTTGTAGGAGCGCACCGCGCCGCTGCGCTCGGGGTGAT
>JAJECB010000254.1 GCA_022822245.1 Gammaproteobacteria bacterium | reverse complement strand
CGTCGAGCCGCTCGGTGATCCGGCGGAGCCGTCCGGCATCGATCCCGGGCCCGTCCGCCGCCTCGAGAACCACTCCCGTGCGCGCCGAGCCGCCGAACGGGACCTTCACCCGCATGCCGGGCCGCAGGGGACGGGCACCGGGCTCCTCGTCGGGCGGCAGGTACTCGAACCAGCGCCGGACCGGCCCCGGCACCGCGACTCGGAGAACCCGCGTCACCGGCGTTCAGAAAAGCTGCTGGGTCGTGCCGGTCGCCCGGCTGCTGTCCGATGACGAGGCCCCTGCGCTGGTTCCGGCCGACCGTCCGGCGGGGCGGTCCGGCAGCCTGGCGGCCCGGAACGTCTCGAACAGCGCATCCGGGTCGAAAGCCGCGGCGAGCCGTCCCGTGTCGGGGTTGATCCGGACCTTGACGAGTCCCTCCGGGGGAGCCGGGATCCGTTCCGGCACGCCGGCCAGCGCGGTCCGCATGAACTTGACCCACATGGGAAGGGCGGCACGGCCGCCGACCTCGTGACGCCCGAGGGTCTCGTGGTCGTCGAACCCGACCCAGGCGACCGCCACCAGGCTCGGGACGAAGCCGCAGAACCACGCGTCGTGCTGGTTGTTGGTGGTGCCGGTCTTCCCGGCGAGGTCGGTGCGCCCGAGGGCGAGCGCCTTGCGGCCGGTCCCGCGGCGGACCACGTCGCGGAGGATGGACTGGAGGATCCACGCGTCCCCCGCCGGCACCACCCGCCGGGCCACCGCGGCCCCGCCCCGCCCGGGCTCGTCTTCCTCGCACTCCCGGCACACGCGGGAGGGGGTCGAGGCGAGCACCGTCTCCCGATGCCGATTCACGATCCGGTCGACGAACCACGGATGTACCGCGAACCCGCCGTTGGCGAGCACGGAGTAGGCGGCGGCGGACTGAAGCGGCGTGATCTCGCCGCTCCCGAGGGCCAGGGTGAGGCTGTGCGGCAACCGCTCCCGATCGAAGCCGAAGCGCTCGACGTAGTCGAGGGCGAAGTCCACCCCGACCTCGCGCAGGAGACGGATCGAGACCAGGTTGCGCGACTTCACGAGCGCCTCGCGCAACCGGGTCGGCCCGAAGAACTTGCCGCTGTAGTTCTCGGGACGCCACTTGGCCTCGAGGGCGGGGTCGTCGAACACCACCGGAGCGTCGTTGATGAGGCTCGCGGCGGTGAAGCCGCGGGCGAGGGCCGACGCGTAGATGAAGGGCTTGAAGCTGGAACCGGGCTGGCGGCGGGCCTGGGTCCCGCGGTTGAACTTGCTGCGCGGGAAGTCGAAGCCGCCGGTCATCGCGAGGATCGCCCCGTCCTCGGGGTCCATGGCGACGAGGGCGCCCTGGACCTGGGGGACCTGGGCAAGCTCCCAGCGCTCTCCGTTTCGGAGCACCCGGATGCGGTCTCCCGGGGCGAGCACGTCCGACGCCTTGCCCGGCGCGGACCCGCGGCGGTTCACGCTGATGAAGGGACGCGCCCATTCGATGCCCTCGAAGGGGAGGACGACCTCGCCCTCGCCGCGCACGCGCACCGTCGCCTCCTTCGCGGCGGCTCGGGTGACGAGGGCGGGAAGGAGCCCGCCCACCGCCGGAACGTCCCGGAGAAGCGCCTCGATCCCGTCCGGCCCGGGCGGCGTGTCGAAGTCGAGCCGATCTTCCGGGCCGCGGTAGCCATGACGCCGGTCGTACTCGATGAGCGCCTCGCGCAGGGCGCCGACCGCCGCCGCCTGGAGGCGGCTGTCGATCGTCGTGTAGACGCCGTAGGAACCGGTATAGGCGGTGGATCCGAGCTCGTTCTCGACCTCCCGTCGGACCATTTCCGCGACGTAGGGGGCCTCGGTCTCGGCCGTCGGGGCGTGGCGCGAGGCGGTGATCGGCGCGCGGGAGGCGTCGCGGTAGCGAGCCTCGTCGAGGTAGCCGACCTCGAACAGCCGGCGCAACACGTGGTTGCGGCGGGTGGCGGCGCGTTCGGGATTCGTGATCGGATTGAACTCGGAGGGCCGCTGCGGGAGCCCCGCGATCATGGCCATCTGTGGAAGGTCGAGCTCGTCGAGCTTCTTGCCGTAGTACACCTCCGCGGCCGCCGCGACGCCGTAGGCCCGGTGACCGAGGAAGATCTTGTTGAGGTAGAGCTCGAGGATCTCGTCCTTCGTGAGCTCGCGCTCGATCTTCAGGGCGAGCAGGATCTCGTTCAGCTTGCGGAAGTAGGTCTTCTCCCGGCCGAGGAAGAAGTTGCGCGCGACCTGCATGGTGATCGTGCTGCCTCCGGGCCCCTTCTGCCGGGTGCGGACGAGATGGACCACGGCGCGGGCGATCCCCCGCCAGTCCACCCCTGGGTGCTCGCGGAAGTGCTCGTCCTCGGTCGCGACGATCGCCACCCTGAGCTCCTCGGGCATGGCCGCGAGGGGGAGCGGCCGGCGGCGAACCTCCCCGAACTCCGCGATCAGGCGCTCGTCGCGGGCGTATACCCGCAGGGGCACCTGGAGCGGCACGTCGCGCAGCGAATCGGCGGACGGGAGCTGGGGAACGAAGTGAACCCAGACGACGAGGGCGGCGGCGAGGATGGCGACGAGCGCCGTACCGGCAATGAGAGACAGAACGAACAGGACGCGGCGCATCCGGCGGACCCCGTTGGCCGAGGAAGTCATTATGGGGTAAACGGGCGATTCTCGCAGGTATTCGCCGATCCTTCCTCCGCCTCTTGCCGCCGGCCCCCGGGCCGCGCATCATCGGGCGATGGACGTGCCCTCGAACATCTTCCTGGTCGGCTTCATGGGGTCCGGCAAGTCCACCGTCGGACAGCAGCTCGCGGCGGAGCTCGGAAAGGAATTCTTCGACTGCGATCGGGTTCTCGAGGAGCGTACCGGGGTGGACATCCCGTACATCTTCGACCTCGAGGGCGAGACCGGATTTCGCCGGCGCGAGGCCGCGGTGTTGCGGGAGCTGGCCGGAAAGCGCGGGATCGTGCTCTCGACGGGGGGCGGCGTGGTCGGCGACCCCGACAACCGCCGGACGCTCGCCACGAACGGCTTCGTCATCTACCTGCACGCGCCCGCGGAGCTGCTGCACCAGCGCACGTCGCGCGACCGCAACCGGCCGATGCTGTACGCGGACGACCCGCGCACGCGCATCGACGAGCTGCTCGCGGTGCGGGACCCCCTGTACCGGGAGGTGGCCGACCTCGTCGTCGAGACCGGCCGCCGGGGCTCGCGGCGGGTCGTGCAGGAGATCGTCCGCACGCTCTCGGACCCCCGGCGCTGAGCCCCCCTCCCGGCCGCGGCGCCTATAGAATCGGGTCCATGCAACCGCTCGTGGTGGACCTCGGCGACCGCGCCTACCCGATCCACGTCGGGTCGGACCTCATCGGCCGCTCCGACCTGTATGCGCCGTACCTCGCCGGCCTTCAGGCGCTCGTGGTCACGGACGCAACGGTGGCGGACCTCCATCTCGACCGGGTGCGCCGGGCGCTCGGCAACCGCGAGGTCGCGTCGGTGGTGCTGGCCGGCGGCGAGGCCGACAAGACCCTCGACGCGGTCTCCCGGATCGTCGACGCGCTGGTGGAGCGGAGGTTCAACCGGAGCGCCGCGGTGGTCGCGCTCGGGGGAGGGGTGGTCGGTGACGTGGCGGGCTTCGCGGCCGCGATCTACCAGCGGGGGATCCGGTACATCCAGGTTCCGACCACCCTGCTCGCCCAGGTGGACTCCTCGGTCGGCGGCAAGACCGGGGTCAACCACCCGAGGGGAAAGAACCTCGTCGGCGCCTTCCATCAGCCCGTGTGCGTCATTGCGGACACCGGAGCGCTCGCGACCCTGAACGAGCGCGAGCTGCGTGCCGGACTCGCGGAGGTGATCAAGTACGGCGTCCTCTGGGACGGGGAGTTCTTTGGCTGGATCGAGGCGAATCTCGACGGACTCCTCGCTCGCGACGAGGGGCTGCTCGCCGGGTCGGTGCGGCGCTCGTGCGAGATCAAGGCGGAGGTGGTGCGCCAGGACGAACGCGAGTCGGGGGTGCGCGCGCGCCTCAATCTCGGGCATACCTTCGGGCACGCCATCGAGGCGGGGATGGAGTACGGTCACTGGCTGCACGGCGAGGCGGTCGCGGCCGGGACGTGCATGGCCGCGGACCTCGCCGCGCGCATGGACTGGATCTCCGCGGCCGACGCCGCCCGCGTGCGGGGGCTCATCCGTCGCGCGGGTCTCCCCGACCGCGGTCCCGCGGCCCTCTCGCCCGACGACTTCCTTCGCCTGATGGCCCGGGACAAGAAGGTCGTGGACGGGGGCATCCGCCTCGTGCTGCCGCGGGCGATCGGCGACACCGTGCTCACCGGCGACTTCGACCCCCGCGCGCTCGTCGAGACCCTCGAGGCCTGCCGCGCCGACATCGAGCCTCCCTTCTTCGGCTGATCACAACGGTGGTCCGCTCCGGGGATGCGGCGTTCGGCCGGTCCGCCGCGGGGCGGGTGCCGGCCGGCCGGGCGCGGTCGCGCGAGGGGAAACCACCGGCCGCGCCGCGGCGGGGGGCCGGGACGTGACCGGCGGCGGCGCCCGCGCCTGGGTCGCGACGGTCGCGCGCGGCTTCTTCATCGGAGCCGCCGACCTCGTGCCGGGGGTGAGCGGCGCGACGGTCGCCATCGTGCTCGGGATCTACGAGCGGCTGGTGGCCGCGATCCGCGGCTTCGACCTCGCGTTCGCGGGCCGGGCGCTGCGGCTCGACCTGCCGGGCGCGGCACGCCGCGTCGACGCCCGGTTCCTGTTTCCCCTCCTTGTCGGGGTTGCGCTCGCGGCGGTGGTCTTCACCCGCGTGGTGTCGCTTGCGGAATTGATGGAGAGCCACCGCGTCGCGGTGCAGGCATTCTTCTTCGGCCTCGTCGCGGGGGCGCTCGGGGTGCTGCTCGGCGAAGCGGGGCGCGGCCGGGCTCTGCGGTGGACGGACTTCGCGGCCGCGGCGGGCGGGGTCGCGGCCGGGTGGGGGATCGCGGTCGCGGTGCCCGCGTCGACGCCCGAGTCCGCGTGGTTCGTGTTCGCGGCCGGAGCGCTCGCGGCCGGCGCCATGATCCTCCCCGGCGTCTCCGGGGCCTACGTGCTCGTGCTGCTCAAGAAGTACGTTTATGTGCTGGCCGCGCTCGGGCGCCTCGACCTCGCGGTGCTCGTGCCGTTCGGGCTGGGGGTGGCGGCGGGGCTGATGCTGCTCAGCCGGGCCCTCGGGTGGCTCCTCGGCCGGCACCGGCGCCCGACCCTCTTCGCCCTCGCGGGGCTTGTCGCGGGCTCGCTCTGGTCCCTCTGGCCGTACCGGATCGCGACCGGCGGCGGCTCGGCGCCGGACTGGCCCGATGCGTTCGAAGCCACGACCGTGCTCCTCGCGGCCGCGGGGGTGGCCCTGGTCGCCGCTCTCCATCTCGCCTCACGGCGTGCCGGAAACGTCCGTAGCTGAGCCGGCAGGGGCTTCTGCCGAGGCTGGTGCGGTGCCGGGAACCCGCGCCCGGCGCGAACCCGGGCGCTCGCCTTCTCCTGCCGTCGGACCCACGATAGAGAGCTTGGGCCCTCCCGGGAGCGAACGCGGCGGTCGACTCGGGTATCTTCTTCCCCACGCCTTCAGGAAGGGAGCCGGACGATGGCC
>JAJECB010000223.1 GCA_022822245.1 Gammaproteobacteria bacterium | reverse complement strand
TCCAGCCAGCCCGCGGCGTGGATGACGATGTTGGCTCCGCCGGTGAGCGCTCCCCAGAGCGACATCTGGGTCTCCCAGACCGCCTGCGCGTCCGGCGCGTTGGAGACGCACGAGGCCGACGACCGCCACGGCAGGCCGACGAGCCGGGCGAGCTGGCCGGTGCCCCAGCACGCCCGCACGTACTCCGGGGTGCCGAATGCGGGCGCTCCCGATCGCATGTCGACGTTCGAGGTGAAGCCCCCGTAGACGACCGGCGCACCGGGGCGCACGGTCTGGGTGAGCACGAGGCCGGCCAGCATCTCGGCGTGCTGCTGGACCAGCGCGCCCGGTATGGTCACCGGCGCGGTGGCGCCGGAAAGGGTGAACGGAGTGATGATCGAGACCTGGCCCGCGGCGGCGAAGTCGATGAGGCCCTGGCACATCGGGGCGTCGAGGATCAGGGGTGAATTGGTGTTGATCACCGTGTAGGTGTGGGGCCGGGCCCGGAACGCCGCCTCGTCGAGACCGAGGCGAAGACGCTGGATCTCGAACGCGTCCGCGACCTGCGCGGCGCCCCGCGCGTAGACGAAGGTCGGCTTGTCGGAGTCGAGCATCTGGACCCGCGTCATCTCCAGGTGCCGGAGGCGCGGGTCGATGTCCTGCGGCTCCACCGATGGTCCGGTCATGTGGATCACGTCGAAGGCCTGGGCGAGGCGAATGAAGTTTCGGAAGTCCTCGAAGGTCCCGGAACGCTTGCCGCGGGCGGTGTCCATGGCGTAGGGCGGGCCGCCGACGGGAACGAACTGCGTGTTCCGGGCGCCGATCCGAAGTGTCCCGGCCACGCCCGTCAGGGTGAACTCGGTGGGAGACGAGGCGATGGCCGCCTCGACCAGATCGCGCCCGAAGCGCACCTGAAGCCCTTCGACGGCGGCGCCGGCGCCCGCGAGGAGTCTGCGCGCCCCCTCGTGGTTGACCTGCATGCCCAGCTCCTCGAGCACGGTGAGCGCGGCCGCATGGATCTCCGCGATCTGGTCGTCCGAGTAGCCCCGGGCGAGCGGAAAGGAGCTCGTCAGGTGGCGATAGTCGACGGTGCGGACGGCCGGTTCGCCGGCTCGCCCGCGAGAGCGGTCGCGGCGATGAGCGCGCCGCCGCGGCCGCGTCGGTTGGTTCATGGGTCGGCTCCGGGCGCGGGCGGGCATCCACGTTAGACTGACCGGGAAAGGGCCGTCGCCGCAAGTTGGGGACGCGTGAGCGCATTGCGGCGGGGGGGCTTCGGGTCGAAAGGAGCCCGGAACATGACTGACGCGGAATCGACGTGACCTCCTACCGGATCGATCTCCTCCCCGAGAACGACACGACGAACGGGTGGGCCGCCCACCTCTCGCCGCGTGCTCCCCGGCCGGCGCTTGCCGGTGACGTCGCCGCGGACTGGGTCGTGGTCGGCGCCGGATGGGCCGGCCTCGCCGCCGCGCGCAGGCTCGCCGAGAACCGTCCCTCGGACCGGATCGTCATCATCGACGCGGCCGCCGTCGCGGATGGCGCGTCGGGACGGAACTCGGGGTTCGCGATCGACCTCCCGCACACGATCGGCGGCACGTCGGACGAGAACGAGAGCGCGCTCGGCTACATGCGGCTCGCCCGAGGGGCGATCGCGTACCTCAAGCACCAGATCGACGCCCACGGCATCGACTGCGACTGGCGCGAGAAGGGCAAGTACCAGGCGGCGGTCACCGATCGCGGGGCGGCGGAGTACCTCGATCCGTTTGCCGAGGCCCTGGTGCGGCTCGGCGAGCCCTTCGAGTGGATCGAAGGGCCCGCCCTTGGTGAGAAGCTCGGAACCGGCCACTTCACGCGCGCGGTCTACACCCCGGGCGGGGCGCTCTTGAACCCGGTGGCCCTCGTGCGCGGCCTCGCCGATTCCCTCCCCGCGAACGTCGAGCTCTACGAGCACACCCCGGCCGTCTCCGTGGAGTACGCGAACGGCACGCGGATCGCGACCCCCGAAGGGACGATCCGCGCCCCGCAGTGCATCCTCGCGGTGAACGGATTTGCGCCGGGCTTCGGCGCGTTCGCGAACCGGGTCCTCCCGATGGCGGCCCAGGCGAGCCTCACCCGTCCGCTGACCGAGACCGAGCAGGCGGCCTACGGGGTGGCGGAGGACTGGGGGATGACCCCCGCCAACAGCTTCGTCGGGATCACGATGCGCTACACCCCGGACTGCCGCATCCTGATCCGGGAGAGGATCCGCTACCGGCCCGGAATGCGGGTCACGGATGCGGAGCGCCGGATGGTGACGGAGCGTCACCAGCGGCTCTTCGACGCCCGTTTCCCGATGCTCCGCGGGGTGGAGCTCGCGCACACCTGGAGCGGGTTCGTCGCCCTCACCCGCAACTCCGCCCCCGGATTCGGCCGGGTTCAGGGGGGCGTCCACGCCGCCTGCTTCCAGAACGCGATCGGGGTCACCAAGGGCACCATGAGCGGGATCCTCGCCGCGGACCTCGCCTGTGGCCGGGACAACCCGCTGCTCGCGGACATGGAGGCGCTCGGCACCCCTTCGGCGCTTCCGCCGGCGCCCATCCTGGGGCTCGGGGTCCGGGCGCGCCTCGCGTGGGAGCTGTGGCGCTGGCGCGCCGAGGCGTGACGGGCCGTGGCGGCCCGGCCGGCGGAGACGAACCGGGGCAGGGCCGCGCGCCCGAGCGGGCTCGTGGCGTGAGCCGTCCCGTGCGGCGCGGGCCGCGGGCCGCGGGCGCGTCGTGGTGCCGCGTCCCAATCGTCGCGCATCGATTGATTCGCCCGGGGCGGGACAACGGCCGGGATCGGTGCGAAACTACCTTCCGGCGGAACGATCGCCGCCGAACACGACGGAAGGCGCCCGACTGCGCGGGTGCGGGAGGAGAAGAAAATGTCACTGGTGTGGCTCGATCACGTGAACCTTCGCACTACCCGGCTCGAGGAGATGCGAAGGTTCTATGCCGATGTGCTGGGGCTCGAGGACGGCCAGCGCCCGGACTTCGGATTCGACGGGGCATGGCTCTACCTCGGCGACAAGGCGTGCGTGCACCTCGTGCCCGCGGAGAAGACGCCCGCCGCGAAGGATCCCGCCATCGAGCACTTCGCCTTCCGCTCGCTCGGGGCGGCGGAGATGCTCCGGAAGCTTCAGAAGAACGCCATCGGATTCTGGGTCCTCACACGGAAGAAGCTCGGGGTGCTCCAGATCAACCTCTACGACCCGGACGGAAACCACATCGAGCTCGCCTATCCCGGGCGCGAGATCATGAGCCTTCCCAAGAAGTATCAGAGCGAAGGCAAGCCGGTGGCCTACGAACCGCCCCGCCAGCGAGCCGCCTGATCGAGGATTGACCCTTCGTCCCGGAGTCCGGGGCGGACCACCGCGGGGAGACGCGACCCATGCCCATCGACTCGTCGCTCGTCGGGTCCAGCACGAGCGTCCACCGCGTGGCGATGGAGGCTCGTGCTGGCGCCGACGAGGGTCGAATCGACGGGCATGCGCAATCCCTCCCGCGGCGATTCCCGGCCCCGCCGCCAGGGCCCGGACCGGTCTCCCGGCCGACTACGCGGCGCGC
>JAJECB010000516.1 GCA_022822245.1 Gammaproteobacteria bacterium | reverse complement strand
AGCGGATGCACTGTCGTTCTCGGGTACGCGGCCAAGCGCGGCGCGGCAACGTCGAAGGAGGAAGGTGCGCGATGAGCATTCGGCACGACCTGGCCGGCCGATGAGCGCGCGCCGCTACTTCACGCCGGTGGCCGGCCTTCCGCCGCAGCAGACGCTGCTGACCGGCCGCGCCGTGATCACCGAGGCGTACACGGTCATTCCGCGCGGCGTGCTGCGCGACATCGTCACCAGCTCCTTCCCGCACTGGAATGGCACGCGGGCCTGGGTGCTGTCGCGACCGGTCGCGGGCTTCGCGACAACCTTTTCCCAATCGATCGTCGAGCTCGAGCCGGGCGGCGGCAGCGAGCGGCCCGAGCCGGGCGGCCACGTCGAATGCGTGCTCTTCGTCATGGCCGGTGAAGTGCAGCTTACGCTCGACAATGCCGAACACACGCTCTCGCCCGGCGGCTATGCCTACGTGGCGCCTGGCACGCGCTGGACGGTCGCGAACGCGGGCAGGGAGCCCGCCTGTTTCCACTGGATTCGTAAGGCGTATCAGCCCCTGGAAGGTGTCGACGCGCCCGAGTGCTTCGTGACCTCCGACCGCGACGTCGCGCCGGTGCCGATGCCGGACACGGACGACGCCTGGGCGACGACGCGCTTCGTGGACTCGGGCGACCTGCGCCACGACATGCACGTGAACATCGTGACCTTCCAGCCGGGAGGATCGATTCCCTTCGCCGAGACCCACGTCATGGAACACGGGCTCTACGTGCTGGAGGGCAAGGCGGTGTACCGGCTCAACCAGGACTGGGTGGAGGTCGAGGCCGGCGACTACATGTGGCTGCGCGCCTTCTGCCCGCAGGCCTGCTATGCCGGCGGGCCCGGGCAGTTTCGCTACCTGCTCTACAAGGACGTGAACCGCATCCCGACGCTCCCCGTCCCAGGCGCGCCTGCGCCCGCTTAGGGCCGGGCGCTCCGGTCAAGTCATCTCAAGCCGCCTGTCCGGCTCCGGGAGTTCCACTCCGGTGCGGGTGACATAGCGATGATACGCCGACGCATCGTCGCGTCGGAGCCGCTCAAATTGCCGTCTAACCTGTTGATGTAGTTGGCGCGCCCGGCAGGACTCGAACCTGCGACCCCTTGATTAGGAATCAAGTGCTCTATCCGGCTGAGCTACGGGCGCTCGACTCCGGCGACCGAGGCGGCGCGGGCCGGATTCTCCGGCCCCCGTCGGGGCCGGGTGGAATGGTCGGGGTAGAGGGATTTGAACCCCCGACCCCCTGCTCCCAAAGCAGGTGCGCTACCAGACTGCGCCATACCCCGCCGCCGCACGCCTTCCGCCGCCGGCGCGGCGGCATGATAGCGGAATCATGCCGAACGCCGCCATGTGGTTCCCCCGGGGCCGTCCTCGAGCACGATCCGGGCCGCCGCCAGCTCGTCGCGGATCCGGTCCGCCTCCCCGAAGTCCTTCGTCCGCCGGGCGGCCGCCCGCGCCGCGATGCGCCGCTCGATCTCGTCCGGCGGAAGCTCCGCGGAGGAGGACGGGGGGGACGCCGAGAGCGTGCCTGCGAGCTCGGCCGCTCCGCTCCTTCCCGCGCCGGCAAGAGGCGCCTGGAACACCGCGTCCGGATCCGCCCCGAGGAGCCCCAGCACCGAACCGGCGCGCCGCAGCACCGCGGCTGCGGCCGCAGCCGCCCGCTGGTCCCGGGACCGGCGGCGGTTCACCTCCGTCGCGAGCTCGTGCAGCGCCGCGAGCGCCTCGGGGGTGTTGAAGTCGTCGTCCATCGCCTTGTGGAACCGGTCCTCGAGGACCGTGCCCGCCTCCCCGCCCCGCTCCCCGTCCGGCCCGTCCGACGCATCCGGCGCATCCGGCACGCCCGGGAGGCCGCGGAGCGCGCCATAGAGACGGCGCAGCGACTGCTCCGCCTCCTCGAGGCGCTCCGGCGAGTGATTGAGCGGGCTCCGGTAGTGGCTCGTCAGCAGGTAGTAGCGGACCGCCTCGCCGGAGTGCCGGGCGAGGATGTCCCGGATGGTGAAGAAGTTGCCGAGCGACTTGGACATCTTGTCGCCGTCGATGCGCACGAACGCGTTGTGCATCCAGACGTTCGCGAAGCGCCGCCCGGTGCTCGCCTCGGACTGGGCGATCTCGCACTCGTGGTGGGGAAACACGAGGTCGGCACCCCCGCCGTGGATGTCGAACTCCTCGCCGAGGTTCGCCATCGACATCGCGGAGCACTCGATGTGCCAGCCCGGCCGGCCCGGGCCCCAGGGCGAGGGCCAGGAGGGCTCTCCCGGCTTCGCCGCCTTCCACAGCACGAAGTCCGCCGCCGAGGCCTTGCTCTCGTCCACCTCGACCCGGGCCCCGGCACGCAGCGCCTCCACCCGGTTCCCCGAGAGCTTCCCGTACTCCGGAAAGCGGTCGACACGGAAGCACACGTCTCCCCCGTCGGCGAGGTAGGCATAGCCCTTGTCCTCGAGGTCCGCGATGAGGTCGAGCATGCTGCCGACGTATTCGGTGGCCCGGGGCTCCCGGTCCGGGGGCAGGATCCCGAGCGCCTCGCAGTCTTCGTGCATCGCGGCGATGAACCGCTCCGTCACCGCCTCGAAGGGTTCGTCGTTCTCGTTGGCCCGCGCGATGATCTTGTCGTCGATGTCCGTGATGTTGCGGACGTACGTCAGCCGGTACCCGCGATCGCGAAGGTACCGCGCCACCACGTCGAACACGAGGAGCATCCGGGCGTGTCCGAGATGGCAGTAGTCGTAGACGGTCATGCCGCAGACGTACATCCCGACCCGGCCTTCACGAAGCGGGCGGAACGGTTCCTTGCGTCGCGTGAGGGTGTTGTGGATGTGCAGCACCGTCCGGTTCCCCGGATCGCGCTCCCGCCCGAACGGCGGGCCGCGCCGCTACATGGTCGAGATCATGGAGAGAATCGAGGCCCGGACGTCGCTGATGGTGCTGTTGACGGCCTGGCCGATGAAATCCATCCTGGCAATCTGCTCGGCGCGCTCGCGCACCTTTTCGACCTCCCGGTGATGGAGGATGACTTCAAGGAGATCGCAGGCGTTGACGATCCCGATGATGACGATGTCGCGGGGATCGGGGATCTCGTCGCTGAACAGGACGCTCGTGATGCGGCGCTTGACCTCGCGCTCCTCCCGATCGTCGATGACCGGGTAGCGCCTCGTCTCGAACACCCAGAGGATCTTCTCCTCCATCCGCCGGAGGATCCCCCGGTCCACGAGCCGGTCGATGAAGTGGCCCATGATCTCGGGCACGTCCTCGCGGATCCAGTTCAACCAGTACTCGGTCGAACGTTCCTGCTCCGAAGCCGCGATTCGGGCGAGGAGGCGGTCGAGGACCTCGTCGCCCATCGACGACTGATCGACGACGAACAGCCGCTCGGGGTCGGTGTCGATCCGGTTGGCGAGCGCGAGGTCCATGAGCACGGCCCCGCTCATCGCGAGCTCGACGTGGATGTCGGGACCGCGGATGAAGGTCCCCTTCTCGTCGTCGAGAAAGAGGAGAAGGACTTCCTCGGAGATTGTGAGCATGACGGGGGCGACCGGCGGATTCGCCGCGCCGGCGGGAGCCCGAGGAGCCCCGGCTACTGCATCGCCGCGAGCGCTTCGTCGCGGTCCGGGTGCACGTCGATGATCTTCACGAAGCCGCTGACTTCGAACACGCTCTGGACCGACTGCTGCATCGAGCAGAGCGCGAACCTCCCGTTCACCTGGTTCAGTTTCTTCGCCAGGATCAGCACCGCGCGAAGTCCCGCGCTGCTGATGTAGCTGATGCCGGCGAAGTCGAGGAGGATCGACTCGCTCCCCTCGTCGATCCGTTCCATCACCGCCGACTGAAAGTCCGCCGAGTTCGATCCATCAATCCGGCCCTCGGGGGTGAGGACGAGGATATCGCCAGCACGTTCGCCGCTGAGTTCCATGTTTCTGCTACCTGTTGGTGCGGTTGCCGGCCCCCGTCCGCCGACCCGGCGGGCGGGCGCGCGGCAACGATAGCCCGATCCTATGACACCCGCCGTTCGACTGTCCATCGGGGATCGTTTCCGGCCGGTCCCGGCGCGGGGACCCGCCATGTGGGCGGGCCGGGCGCGAAGTGTAGAATGCCGCGCGAACCGTGTCACCTACCCTGCTCAAGAAATTCGATTGGAATATGTTCAGGACCAGAACCTTCGGCGCACCGACCCTCGCCCTCGCCCTGCTCACGCTGTCGTGCCTCGCCGGGGGCGTTGCGGGGGCGGCCGGCGGGCCGCGGGTCACGTTCGAGACCACGCAAGGCTCCTTCGTGCTGGAGCTCGACCGATCGTCCGTACCCGGTACCGTCGAGAACTTCCTCCGCTACGTCCGGGACGGATTCTACCGGGGGACCGTCTTTCACCGGGTGATCCCGGGGTTCATGATCCAGGGCGGGGGATACACCAGGGGGTTTCGCGAGCGCCCCACTCGGGCGCCGATCCGCAACCAGGCCGACCGGGCGGAGTCGAACGGCCGGGGAACGATCGCCATGGCCCGCACCCGCGACCCGCACTCCGCTACCGTGCAGTTCTTCATCAACGTCGTCGACAACGATTTCCTGGACCACCGCGGCAAGACCGCGAGGGGCTGGGGCTACACGGTGTTCGGACGCGTGGTCGAGGGGATGGACACGGTGGACCGAATCGCGGCGCTCCCGACGGGAAGCGGCGGTCCCTTTGCGAAGGACGTTCCGCTCGAGGCGGTCGTCATCCGCGACACGCGGGTCCACCCGGTTGACTGACTCCCGTCCCGGCGCGGTCCCGGCCGGACGGGACCCCGCGAACGAACGCGTGGGAGAACGGGGCGCACGGCGGCCGTGCTGACCCTCTTCGCCTCCGATCTCCACCTGCACCGCGACCGCCCGGAGTCCCTCACCTCGTTCGCCCGGCTCGCGCGGGGGCCGGCGCGCCGGGCGGGCGCCCTCTACCTGCTCGGCGACGTGTTCGACCAGTGGCTCGGCGACGATGACACCACCGCGCCCCACCCCGCGGCGGAGGAGGAGCTCCGGCGCCTGAGCGACGCGGGGGTTCGCGTCGGCTTCGCCGCCGGCAACCACGATTTCCTCGTCGGGCGCGAGTTCGCGTCGCGGACCGGGGTGGCGCTGCTCGACGAGGTGACGGTGATCGAGCTCGCCGGGCGCCGCACCGCCCTCACCCACGGTGACCAGCTCTGCACCGCGGACAAGGACTACCAGGCATTCCGGGCCCATGCCCGCGACCCGGCCGTGCAGCGCACCTTCCTCGCGCTCCCCCTCGCCGAGCGCGCGCGGATGGCCGCGCAGCTTCGTCATCGTTCGCGCGAGCTCACCGCCCTCAAGCCGGACGACATCACCGACGTCGCGCCGGATGCGGTCGAGGCGCTCCTTCGCGAGCACCGGGCCGACGACCTCATCCACGGCCACACCCACCGGCCCGCGACCCATCACCTCGAGGTGGACGGTCGGGAATGCCGCCGGATCGTGCTCGCGGACTGGTACGCGGGCGATTGCGTGCTCGCCGTCGAGAACGGGGAATATCGAAGCTCGCGGGTCGCCGGCCTCTCCTGACCGGGCGCCGGCCCGACCGCGCGCCGGTCAGGCCCGGTCGTAGTAGCTCCGGGGCACCCCGTCGAGGTTCCGCCCCTCGATCCGGATGAGGCGGGTCTCGCCTTCGCGCCGCGGCGAGTGGAGCTCGCCCTCCTGGTACACCTCGACGTCCCCCGGGTGCATGGAGTAGACGCGGGTCGCCTCCACCTTGCCCCGCTCGCCGGACGTCGCGGGAGAGACCACCCGCCACTCCGTCATCTCCGTCACGCCCGCCGCCTGGCCGTAGATCGCCCAGCTCGGTCCGTGGTCGTGGGGAGTGCTCTCGCTCGCGCCATGGTGGACGTGCGCGAGGATGCAGAAACCGAGCCGCTCGTCCTCATGGAGGACCTTGCGCGGCGAGTCGTTCTCCGGCCCCAGGTGGGTGGCCACGAAATCCTCGTCGAGGCAGGCCCGCGAGACGAACCGCCGTACCTCCTCGCGCCCGGGCGGACCCGGGTCGCGCTCGAGCGCGCTCCGGCAGTCCGCGGCGAACCGTTCCAGGGTGTATGCCATCTGGGGTGCTCCTCCGCGTTGCTCTTCGCTCGGACCCGCGGCTACCGCGCGGGCGCTCCTCCGCCCCAGCCAACCCCGGGCGGGGCAATTCCTTCCCATCCCGAACCGGCGTGCGGGTCCTTCAATCGCGCTCCGGGCCCGCTCGCACACCCCGCCATCGCACCGTCCCGGGACCGGCCCCCGCTCACGCGTCACGCAGCTCGCGCCGCAGGACCTTGCCGACGTTGGTCTTGGGCAGCTCGTCGCGGAACTCGACGTGGCGCGGGACCTTGTAGCCGGTAAGCTGCTCGCGGCAGTGCTCGATGATCGCCTCGCTCGTGAGATCCGGGTCCTTCTTCACCACCACGACCTTCGGCACCTCGCCGGACTTCTCGTCCGGCACACCGACCGCCCCCACCTCCAGCACGCCCGGATGGAGCGCCACCACGTCCTCGATCTCGTTCGGATAGACGTTGAAGCCGGAGACGATGATCATGTCCTTCTTGCGATCGACGATGCGAAGATAGCCCTCCTCGTCGATGGTCGCCATGTCGCCGGTGCGAAGCCACCCGTCGTCCGAGAGGACCTCGGCGGTGGCGTCCGGCCGCCCCCAGTAGCCCTGCATGACCTGCGGGCCGCGCACGCAGAGCTCTCCCGGCGTGTCGAACCCCACCTCATTGCCGTCGTCGTCCCGGATGGAGATGTCGGTCGAGGGGAGCGGCAACCCGATCGAGCCGGTGAACTCGGCCTGGTCCAGGCGGTTCGCGACCGCGGCGGGCGAGGTCTCGGTGAGCCCGTAGGCCTCGACGACGGGAACCCCGGTCACCTCGCGCCAGCGGTCCGCAACCGCGCGCTGCATGGCCATCCCGCCCCCGACCGCGAGCTTGAGGCGGGAGAAGTCGACCGACGCGAAGGCCGGCGTGTTGAGCAGGCCGTTGTAGAGGGTGTTGACCCCCGTGATGACGGAGAACTTGAGCCCGGCGATGATCTTGACGAAGGCGGGCATGTCGCGGGGGTTGGTGACGAGCACGTTCAGGGCGCCGTACTTCATGCCGGTGAGGCAGTTCGCGACCAGCGAGAAGATGTGGTAGAGCGGGAGCGCGGTCACGAAGACCTCCTGTCCCGGCTCGAAGCTCCCGCCGATCCACGACGAGGTCTGCTGCAGGTTCGAGACCACGTTGCCGTGGCTCAGGGCCGCCCCCTTGGCGACCCCGGTCGTCCCCCCGGTGTACTGGAGGAACGCAACGTCGTCCCGGCCCGCCTCCGACGGACGAAGCGGCTTCCCCCGCCCATCTTCGAGCGCGCGCGGGAACCGTACCGCGTCGGGAAGGTGGAACGCGGGCACCATCTTCTTCACCCGGCGGACCACGAAGTTGATGAGCGCGGACTTCGGGAACCCGAGCCCGTCGCCCATCCGCACGAGGACCACGTGCTCGACCCGGGTGCGGCCGATGACGTCGGCGAGTACGCTCGCGAAGTTCTCGACGATGACGATGGCCCGCGCCTCCGAGTCGGTGAGCTGGTGCTCGAGCTCGCGCGCGGTGTAGAGGGGGTTCGTGTTGACCACCGTGAGGCCGGCGAGCAGCACCCCGAAGATCGCGACCGGGTTCGCGAGGAGGTTCGGCATCATGATCGCGACCCGGTCGCCCGGCTCGAGCCCGAGCCCCTGGAGGTACCCGGCAAGGGCCCGCGCGCGTTCGTCGAGCTCGCGGTAGGTGATCGTGACCCCGAAGTTCGAGTAGGCGGGACGGTCGCCGAACCGGCGAACGCTCTCCTCGAACAGCGCGACGATGGAGTCGTAGGCGTCGATGTCCGCCTCGGCGGGGACGCCCTCCGGATAGTTCCTGAGCCAGACCTTGTCCATCCTCCCCTCCCCTGTGGCTCCGGACAGCGCCGCCATTAGGCACCACGGCGCCGCGCCCGGCAAGTCTCGCGCGCGCCGGCGTCCGGGGCGAACGCACCGGGCCGCGCCGGCCCGGCCGGCTTCGCGCGGCGTTCGCACGGCGCTCGAACGGCGGCCGCACGGTGTTCCCAACCCGGCGCTTGGCTTGACGATGCGGCCATGAATACACTGTCCGGAACGCGGGTTTCGAGCGGGACGGACGACGAGATGACGATGCAGAAAACCCCTCTCCTGATGTCCAGGCTCCTCGATCGCGGCGCCTGGATCGCCCCCGACGAGGAGGTGGTCACCCTGACCGCCGGCGGGACGCATCGCCAGACGTACGCCGACACCCGCCGCCGCGCCGGCCAGCTCGCGAACGGCCTCCTCGACCTCGGGATCGCCTTCGGCGACCGGGTCGCGTCGTTCATGTGGAACGGCTGGCGGCACCTCGAGCTCTATCACGCGGTCCCGTCGATCGGCGCCGTGCTGCACACCGTGAACATCCGGCTCGGCCCCGGCGATCTCGAGTACATCATCAACCACGCCGAGGACCGCATCATCTTCGTCGACGAGGATCTCCTCCCGATCCTGGAGCCGCTCGCCCCCGCGATCCCCCGCGTCGAACGCTTCGTGGTCTGCGGAGAGCCGGGGGCGGAGCGGTGGGAGACGTCGCTGCCGAACGCCATCGACTACGAGGACTTCATCGGCGGATACGGCGACGCGATCGAGTGGCCCGAGTTCGACGAGAACGCCCCCCTCGGCCTCTGCTACACGAGCGGCACCACCGGCAACCCGAAAGGGGTGATGTACACCCACCGTTCGACCTACCTGCACACGATGGCCGAAGTGATGACGGACACCATGGGCCTCAGCGCCACGGACTGCGCGTGCGCGGTGGTGCCGATGTTCCACGCGATGGGCTGGGGGCTTCCCTTCGCCGCGACCATGCTCGGCGCCAAGCAGGCGATGCCCCATCGGTTCATGGCCCCCGAGCCGCTGACCGGCCTCATCGCGTCGGAGGGGGTGACCGTCTCCGCCGGGGTGCCCACCATCTGGCAGGGAGTCCGGGCGCACCTCGAGGCGGAGCCGGAGCGCTACGACTTCTCGGCTCTGGATCGGCTCGTCTGCGGGGGCTCCGCCCCACCCGTTTCCCTCATCCGCTGGTACTGGGACGTACATCGGATCGAGATGATCCACGCCTGGGGCATGACCGAGATGAACCCCCTCGGTACGGTGTCGCGTCGGATCGCGAAGCGCTCCCACCTCGCTCTCGACGAGGACGCGCAGTTCGCCAACGTCGCCAAGACGGGGCTTCTCTCCCCCGGGCTGGAGATGAAGATCGTGGACGAGGAGTTCCGGCCGGTGCGCGAGGACGGCAAGTCGCTCGGCGAGCTGCTGGTCCGAGGACCGTGGGTCTGCTCGGAGTACTACCACGACCGGCAGCCGGAGAAGTTCCGGGACGGATGGCTGGTGACCGGCGACATCGCCGCCATCGACGCCGAGCGGTACCTCGTCATCGCGGACCGTTCCAAGGATCTCGTGAAGTCCGGAGGGGAGTGGATCTCGTCCGTCGATCTCGAGAACCACATCGCCGGGCTCGAAGGGGTGGCGCAGGCGGCGGTCGTCGCGCAGCCGCACCCGAAGTGGGACGAGCGTCCCGTCGCCCTCGTCGTTCCCGCCCCCGGCGCGGAGATCTCCGAAGGCCGGGTGCTCGCGCACTGCGCGAAGCAGTTCGCGAAGTGGCAGATCCCCGACGACGTGCTCTTCCGCGACACGCTGCCGCTCACCGCCACCGGCAAGCTCGACAAGAAGGCGGTCCGCGCGGAGCTCGAGGCGGAGGGCTACCGGCTCCCCGATCTGCGAGGCGAGGCGCGCGCTCCCGCGCCGGCCCCCGCTTCCGACCCCGCACCGGCAAGGACGGCCTGACGCCGCCCGGCCCCCCATCCGGCGGGCCGCTCGCCCCCCCGCAACCCTCGAACTCCGGGAGGAACCATGGAACCCTACGCCGTCCACGCCATCCGCTACGGCAGCCACGAGCGCACCGCCGCCCAGAACTTCATCGGGGGGGACCCCCACGAGACGGCCAGCAACCTCGACTACTACGTCTGGCTGGTGTCCAACCGGGACCGCACCCTCGTCGTCGACACCGGATTCACCCGCGAGGAGGCGGCCCGCCGCGAGCGCAACGTCTTCCAGGAGCCCGCCGAGGGCCTCGCCCGGCTGGGCGTCGAGGCGGCCCGGATCGAGGACGTCGTCATCACCCACATGCACTACGACCACGCGGGGAGCCTCGGCGCCTTCCCGAATGCCCGGCTCCACATCCAGGACGACGAGATGGCGTACTGCACCGGGCGGTACATGGCGCACGAGTGCTTCGGCATGCCCTACTCGACCGAGCACGTGATCGAGATGGTGCGCGCGGTGTTCGCGAAACGGGTCGCCTTCCACCGCGGGGACGAGGAGATCGCCCCGGGCGTCTCGCTCCACCGCATCGGCGGGCACACCATGGGGATCCAGTCGGTGCGGGTGTGGACGGAGAGCGGCTGGCTGGTCCTCGCGTCCGACGCCGCCCACCTGTACGAGAACATGGAGGCGGTGCGGCCCTTCCCGATCGTGTTCAACGTGCAGGAGATGGTGGACGGATTCGAGAAGCTCAAGGGCCTCGCGGAGACCCCCGAGCACGTCATCCCCGGGCACGATCCGCTGGTGATGGAGCGCTATCCGTGCCCGAGCCCGGAGCTCGAGGGGATCGCGGTCCGCCTCGACCGGGGGCGCGTCCCGGGGACCGCATAGGACGCCCCGCCCACCCGCGTTCGAGCCGCCGTGGAAACGGGGTCGGAGTGAGACTTCCGGCCGAACGCGCGGGATAGAGCGCGCGCCAGGGCGGAATCTCACTCCGACCCCGTTTTCTTCTGTGCAGGGCGCGCCTCCCACGCCCGCTCGATCCGCTGCACCGACACCGGGTAGCGGGTCCCCATCTCCTGCATGAAGAGCGAGATGCGGAGCTCTTCGAGCATCCACCGGCACTCCGCGCGGGGGGCGTCGACCGGCTCCCCGGAGCGCCGGAGCGCCCGCAGCTCGTCCCGCACCGGCGTCCAGAGGGCGCGCAGGGTGCGGGTGGATTCGAGGTCCCGGGCGGGGTTGCGAGGGAGCTTCGCGAGCCGCCCGCGCACCCCCTCGAGGTAGCGCGGGACGTCCCCCAGCCGGTCGAGCGGGGTCTCGGCGATGAAGCCTCGATGGACGAGGAAGGCGACCTGTTCGTCGATGTCGGCGAGCGAATCGGGATACGAGCGAGACGCGAGCGCCGCCCGCGCGTCGCGGACCCCGTCCCAGGCGTCGAGGATCCGTTCCGCAAGGTCGCGGGCGGCGAGGGCCGCCGCCTCAAGATGCGGCGCCCCATCCGCGAGGCGGCCTTCGAACTCCTCCCGGGCGCGCATCCCGGGCGCCCCGGCGAGGCAGCATTCGCGGACCGCCCGCACGACGAGCTCGTCCGCGAGCCCCGTCGCCGGGCGGACCCCCTCCACCTCGTCCTCCGCATCCGGCCAGGGCGCGGCGGGCACGGAGAAGTAGCGAAGGGCTAGCCGCTCCATCCGGCCGAGGGCCCGTCGCACGGAGCGGAGCTCCTTGCCGAGCCGGAGCATCGTGAGGCGAAGGAGCCCCGCGCGGTGGACCGCGGCCGCGCGCCGCGGCCCGTCGAAGAGGCGGAGCGCGACGCTCGTCCCCCGGTCCTCGAGGGCGGGGTAGCCCCGGAAGCGGACCCCGGCATCGACCGCGTCGACATGCTCCGGGAGGTCACCGAAGCACCAGGTCGTGATCCCGTCGCGCTCGAAGGTCCGCTCCGCCGCGCGGGTAAAGCTCCGGGACGCCTCGGCGCGGAACCGTGCCTTCAGCTCGTCGAGGTCGCGGCTGCTCCCGAGCACCGCCCCGTCCCCTCCGACGATCTCGAATCGCATCCGAAGGTGCGGGGACAGGAGCTCGGGGCGGAGCTCGGCGGCTTCCACCTCGACCCCCGCGACCTCCCGGAGCGCGGCCGCAAGGGCGCCGGCGATCCCGCCCCCGGGAAGGTCCGGCCACGCCAGGCAGCGCAGGGCGGTGTCGCGGAGCGGGACGATCCGCCGGCGAAGCGGACGGGGCAGGGTCTTGAGGAGCGCGACCGCCTTCTCCTCGCGGTGGCCGGGCACGAGCCACTCGAAGCGCTCGGACGCGAGCGCACCGAGGACGGCCGGCGCGATCCGGGCCGTGATCCCGTCGTCCGGCTCGCCCGGCGTGAAACGGTAGGCGAGCTCCACCGGGACCCCGGAGATCTCGATCTCGTCCGGAAAGTCCCCCTCGGCCGGAAGGCGGGCACCCGGCCGGACGAGGTCGGTGAGGGTGAAGCAGAGGTGCTCCGGGTCGGCGAGCGATTCGAGCCAGCGCCGGAAGCTTCGCGCGCTTGCGACCTCCGGGGGCAGGCGAGCCTCGAAGAAGCGGGCCCTCGTGTCGTCGCCGACCAGGAGGTCCTCCCGTCGCGCCCGGCGTTCGACCTCGCGCACGGACTCCAGCATGGCCCGGTTGCGGTGCTCGAAAGGGGCATCGACGACGAGCGCGCCCGCCGTCAGCCCTTCGGTGATGAAGATGTCGCGCGCCGCCACCGGGTCCACCGGAGCGAAACGCACCCGGCGCCGGGGCACGAGGGTGAGGCCGAACAGCACCACCCGTTCGAGGGCCATGACCTCGCCCCGCCCGGGGTCGAAGTGAGGTTCGAAGTACTCGCGGGTCACGAGCTCGCGCGCGGCCCGCTCGACCCACTGCGGGCGGATCCGGGCCGCGACGTGTGCGTAGACGGCCGTCGTCTCGACGAGCTCCGCGGCCACGATCCAGTGCACTCCGGACGGCTTGACCGCGGAGGCCGGCGACAGCACGAAGGTCCGGTCCCGCGGGCCGCGGTACTCGCGTCCCTGCGACCGTACCCCGACATGGGCGACGTTGCCCGCGAGCACCGCCCGGTGGACCTGGGCGTAGGACGCGGGCCGGGAGCCGGGGCGAAGGCCGATCTCCCGCGCGGCGATGAGGAGCTGGCGGTACACGTCCATCCACTCCCGGGTGCGGCGCGGCGAGAGGGAGAGCTCCTCGCAGCGCCGGCGCCACGCGGACGAGCGAAGGCGACGGCCCTCGTCGTTGAGGAACCGCCACAGGTTGAGATATCCCATGAAGTCGGATCGCGGATCGGTGAAGCGGCGGTGGGCGGCGGCCGCCGCCTCTCGCCCGGCCTCGGTCGATTCGCGCGGATCCCCCGCGCTCAGGGCGGCCGCGATCACCAGGATCTCCGCAACGCAGTCGAACTCGCCGGCGGCGAGGATCATCCGGCCGATCCGGGGGTCGACGGGAAGCCGGGCGAGCCGGCGGCCGAGCCGGGTCACCCGATCGTCCGCGTCGAACGCGCCGAGCTCCCGGAGCAGGCGAAGGCCGTCGCTCACGAAACGGCGGTCCGGAGGGTCGATGAAGGGGAACTCGTCCGGCCGCCCGAGCCCGCTCGCGGCCATCCGGAGGAGGATCGAGGCGAGGTTCGTGCGCCGGATCTCCGGGGGGGTGAACCGCGCGCGGGACTCGAAGTCCTCGCGCGAGTAGAGCCGCACGCACACCCCCGGCCCCACCCGCCCGCACCGTCCTCCGCGCTGGTCGGCGGAGGCGCGCGAGACCGGCTCGACGGGAAGGCGCTGTACCCGGGTGCGGTAGCTGTAGCGGCTGATGCGGGCGAGCCCGGTATCGACCACGAACCGGATGCCGGGCACGGTGATGGAGGTCTCCGCAACGTTGGTCGCGAGGACCACCCGACGGCGCTCGCCGGGGCGGAAGATGCGCTCCTGCTGCGCGTGGTTGAGGCGGGCGTAGAGGGGCAGCACCTCGAGCCCGCGGTCCCCGCGAAGGGCGCGCGCCGCCTCCCGGATGTCGCGCTCGCCGGGGAGGAACACGAGGATGTCTCCCGGGCCTTCCCCCGCGACCGCCCGCACCGCTTCCGGCACCGCCCCCACCGGGTCCTCGGGAACGGCGTCCGCTTCGGCGTAGCGGATCTCGACGGGGTACGCCCTCCCCGACACCTCGATGATCGGAGCACCGTCGAAGAAGTCCGAGATGCGCTTCGGGTCGAGCGTCGCGGAGCTCACCACCACCCGGAGATCGGGGCGTTCGGGGAGCACGGACTTCAGGTGGCCGAGCAGGAGGTCGATGTTGAGCGAGCGCTCGTGGGCTTCGTCGATGATGAGGGTGTCGTAGGTCTCGAGGAGGGGGTCGCTCGCGATCTCGGCGACGAGGATCCCGTCCGTCATCACCTTGAGGTACGTGTTCGGGCCGACCTCGTCGTGGAAGCGGACCTTGGAGCCGACCCCTTCCCCGACGCGCGCCCCGAGCTCGCGCGCGACACGGGCCGCGACGCTTCGCGCCGCGATCCGGCGGGGCTGGGTATGGCCGATCCAACCCGCCGCCCCCCGTCCCGAGGCGAGGCAGATCTTCGGGAGCTGGGTCGTCTTCCCGGAGCCGGTCTCGCCACGGACCACCACCACCGGATGGGCTTCGACGGCGGCCGCGATCGCCGCCCGTTCCGAGGTGATGGGCAGCTCGGGGGGGAACTCGGGAACGGGAAGCCGGGCCGCGCGCGCGGTCCGGGCGGCCCGCGAGCGGGCGACGGCGGCCTCGAGACGGCGGCGCGCGGCGCGATTGCCGCTTCGGAGCCGGCGCAGCCGGTCG
>JAJECB010000182.1 GCA_022822245.1 Gammaproteobacteria bacterium | reverse complement strand
GCCGCGCACGATGTAGCGCTGGGCGAGGAGGGCGATCAGCACCGGCGGGACCATCGCGATGAGGGCCCTCACGGCCATGAACCAGAACTGGACCCCGCGGGTATCGACGGCCCCCGCCACGTGCACCGGAATGGTGATGGCGTCGCGGCTCGAAAGGGTGATCGCGAACAGGAACTCGTTCCAGGAGAACGCGAAGGAGATGAGCCCGGTGGCCGCGATGCTGGGCGCGGCGAGGGGGAGGGCGACCCGCACGAAGGCGGTCCGATAGGTGCCGCCGTCGACGAGCACCGCCTCCTCGAGCTCCAGGGGCAGATCGAGGAATGTCTGGCGCAGGATCACGACCGCGAACGGAAGCACGAAGGTCGCGTTGACGAGGATGAGGGCGAGCTGGGTGTCGAGGAGCCCGAGGGTGCGCATGACGAGATAGAAGGGGATCACTGTCGCGACCGGGGGCAGGACCCGCTGCGAGAGGAACCAGATGGTGATGTCCTTGTTCGGGATCCGCCGGAAGCGAAAGCGCGCGAGGGCGTACGCGGCGGGAGTCCCGAGGGCGAGGGCGAGGACGGAGGCCGAGACCGAGACCACCGTGCTGTTCGCGAGCGCCCGCCGCGACTCCGGCGACGCGAGCTGGGTCACCCAGTTGTCGATGGTCGGCTCGAAGCTGAGCCAGGGCACCCCGAGCCCCGAGACGGTGAAGGTGTCGATCGGGTTGCGCAGCCCCTGCGACATCGCCCAGTAGAAGGGGAAGAAGAACGCGAGGGTCGCGCAGACGGCGACGAGCCACAGGAACGTCTCGCCCATTCCGCGCCGTCCGACGGGGCGTGCGGCCACCTCAGCCATAGGTCTCTCTGAGGCGCCGGAAGGTCAGCATGATGATGATCATGACGGTGATGAGCAGGCCGTAGCAGAGCGCGCTCGCGTAGCCGAGGTCGAAGAAGCGGATCCCGGTCCGGAAGGCGAAGAACGAGTACGACTGGGTCGCGATCCCGGGCCCTCCCCCCGTCAGCGCGAAGGGGATGTCGAACAGCTTGAGGGCCTCCGCGAGCCGGAGGAGCAGGACGATGACGATGGTGTTCTGGAGGACCGGCAGCAGGACCTTCTGAAGGATCTGCCATCCGTTCGCCCCGTCCACGACCGCCGCCTCGTAGAGCTCGTCCGGGACGGACTGGAGGGCGGCGAGGAAGACGAGGAAGCAGAACGGGGTCCACTGCCAGATGTCGACGAAGATGATGCTCGCGAGGGCCCAGTCCGGGTCCGACAGGAACGGGATCCCGAGGAATCCGAGCGGCCCGCCCTCCTCGTAGAGGATCGTGAAGAAGAGATACCCCGCCGCGAGCGGGGTCGCGAAGATCGGCAGGATCATGACCGCCCTCATGGCGGCGCGCCCCGCGAGATGCCGGTTGAACAGCACCGCGAGCAGGAACCCGAGCACGAGCTCGATGCTCACCGACGAGAGGATGAACGTGAGGGTGACACGGGTTGCCGTCGCGACCTGGCTGTCCTTGAACATGCGACGGAAGTTCGTGAGGCCCTGGAACGTGGTGGTGGTTTTCTGTTCCTTGTGGATGATGGTCCGCATCCGCTGCTTGCCGTTGGCGAGCATGACCGGGTTGCCCTCCTTGTCGACCATCGGCACCCGCTCGCGGGTGATCTCGGTCTTGCTGTCGATCTTGAGGAAGGCGATGTAGAGGGAGTAGCCGAGCGGGAAGACGGTGAACGCGAGCACCCAGAGCACCGCGGGGGCGAGAAAGAGAAATCGCGCCTTGCTCGTCCAGCGCATCGTTCAGGCTCGCGTGTGGCGCGCGGCTGGGCCGCGCGCACTGCCGGCGGAGCGGCCGCCGGGGCGGCTTGGATGGCCGGGGGGCGGGTGGCCGCCCCCCGGCCCGGTTTGCGGACGGGGAATCAGCCTCCGAAGCCGATGGCGTCCTGGTAGTACTCGAGCTGTGACTCGCGGCCGAGCCGGTCGGTCACGCCTTCCCAGGCCGCCGCCGTGTTGTCGAGAGCTTCCTGGGCGCCGAGCTCGCCGCTCATCGCCGCGGAGAGGTTCTTGTCGAGGATGTCCCAGTACTCGAAGGTGCCGGGGATCCGGAGGTAGGTGAGGATCGTGTCGGCGAAGAAGTTGTCGTAGTACGCCTGCGTGTAGGTCTTCACGTCCTCCGCATCCCAGCCGGCCGCCACGTACTCGTCCACCGTCGCCTCGCCGAGAGGCTTCAGGAACTGGTAGCTGTAGCCCGGGTCGACGCCGGTCCAGCCGTGCTGCGAGCTCCACAGGGAGACTTCCTTCAGGGCCTGCAGGGCGAGGAACGAGAACGTCGCCTCCGGGTTCGCCGAATAGGCCGAGATGACCCCGTGCCATGAGCCGCCCGTGGTGTTGCCGACCGGGACCGGGTTCTCCGCCTTCACGAACTCGCCGGTCGAGTGGTCGTAGTACTCCTCGGAGGCGGGCAGGATCGCGGACGCGCAGTCGCCCCGGATCACCGAGCGCTTCGTGTCCTGGCAGAGCGAGCCGACATCACCCCAACTGAACACGAACACCGACTTCCCGCGCAGGAAGTAGTCCCACGCCTCGCCGAGGCTCCAGCCCACCTGTGCGGCCGGCCCCGTCTTGTGGAGCTCCAGCAGGAATTCCAGGGCGCGGACGTGGCCCGGGCTGTTGATGAGCGGCTTCATGTCGGTCGGGTCGAACCAGTACACGTTGTGGTGCCGGGTGACCTCCGGACCCGGGGTCACCGCGAAGGAGGCGGAGAGGGACTGGAAGTGGAAGTGCCCCTGCTCGCCGACCTTGAGGTGGAGCACCATGCCGCTGTCCGCCTCGTCGTCGTTCGCGTCCCAGTTCTTGCCGTTGAAGTAGGTCGCGACGTCGAGGAGCTGCTGCCAGGTCTTCGGTGGCTCCGGCAGATCGTAGCCGTACTCCGACTTGAACGCGGCCATGTGTTCCGGGTCGGTGAGGGCGCTCTTGCGGTAGTAGAGGACTTGTCCGTCGCCGTCGTTGAGGACCCCGTAGCCCTCTCCTTCCCAGGTGTGCAGGGCAAGGAGAGAGGGGGGCATGACGTCGTAGGACCACTTCGGGTGGTCACCCGAGGCGATGAGGTCGTCGATCGGGAAGGCGTACCCCTGCGGCACCATGTCCCCGTACCAGAACGCGCCGACCATGAACGCGTCGTACTGGCCGGTGCCGTTGCGAAGGTCGAGCATCATCTTGGAGTAGTGCTCCGCGAACGGCAGCTCGACGACGTTGACCTTGCCGCCGGTCAGCTCCTCCCATACCGGCCGGAAGGCGTGAAGCGGGCCGGAGATGCCGCCCTTGGGACCGCCGGTGTTCACCGTGACGGTGATCTCGGTGCCCGCGAACGGCTGCTCGCCCTCCTTGATGAGGGCGCCGAGGTCCGCGGCCGGGACCGTGATCACGGTGTCGTCGTAGGTCTCGCCGAGCTTGAGGGAGACCGTGCCGTCGGCGTTCCAGTCGGCGAATTCGCCGGCGAACGCGGCGGATGCGAGGCCGAGGGCGGCGGCCGCCGCGAGTCCTGTCGATAGATGGCTCATCTTCATGGGCGTGTTCCTCGTTGCTGTATTTCCTTCGAGTGACGAGAGGGTGCCGGAGCTCGATCGGCTCCGCCGCGTGCGGGGGAGCCCCGGCGCGGCATCGAACCTACCCAAGCGCATGGTGGAATGCAACCGGCGTCCGCGCCCTGTCCCGCACATCGGGAGGCCGCGGGTCGGATTGGGTCCGCCGGCCGGATCCGCGAAGCGCACTCCGACGCGAACGAACGAAGGAGTGTGCGCCGCACGGGATGTCGGACCACGCATCGCGGACCCGGCCGGCGGCCCGCGATTCTCGAGATGCTCCCGGGGCGGAACCGGCGAAGGGCGGTCAGGACGGACCGCCGCGGTAGCCGTAGGGCCGGGTCTCGGCCTCGCACGCCTGCCACGTGCCGATGGTGGCGTTGGTGTCGAGGCTTCCGAGGCACACTGCCGCGACGCTGACCGCGAGCTCGAGGCCGCGCGCCACCGGCCAGCCCTCGTGCAGGGCGTAGACGAGGCCGGCCGCGAAGGCGTCCCCCGCCCCGACCGCGCTCACGATGCGCGAGTCGGGCCACCGGACGGAGGGCTGCGCGTGGAGGGTCCCCGTCTCGTCGACCGCGACCGCGCCCTCGGGGAAATGGATGGCCGCCACCTGCCGGACGCCCATCTCGCGCAGCCCCCGACACGCCCGCTCCGCCGCCTTCCAGTCGAGCTTCCCTCCGGGTCGGATCTCGACCTCCGTCAGCGCTTCGCCCTCCAGATCGTTGATGACGATGCTGTCGAGGTGGGGCAGGCAGGGAAGCACGATGGGGCGGAGGAGCTCGCCTTCCAGGCTCGCCATCTCCATGTTGGTGCGGAAGCCGAGCTCGCGAGCCCGCGCGAGGACCCGTGTCCAGCCGTTGCCGCCGTCCGGACGGGGCCGGTCCAGGCATGTGTGGAGTCCCGGGGCGCCGACGTGGAAGATCCGGCATCGCGACGCGCCCGGATTCGCGTGGCGCTCGTCCAGCAGGTCCGCGCACCCCCGGAAGCAGAAGAAGGTCCGGCGCCCGGTCTCCTGCGAGGACATGACCTCGACGTAGATCTGCGCCGCCTCGCGGGTGAGGGTCATCCCGTCCGGGGAGATCCCGTGCCGGGCGAGCGCGTCGAGCACGACCCGGCCGTTCTCGTCGTCGCCGAGGAGGCCGTGGCACTCCACCCGCATGGCGGGGTCGAGCCGGCGCAGGTTCGCCGCGATGTTGTAGCCCGGCCCGCCGGCCGCGAGATGGCGGCTGGTGATGAAGGTCGTCCGGTCCTCGGGCGGGTAGAGC
>JAJECB010000185.1 GCA_022822245.1 Gammaproteobacteria bacterium | reverse complement strand
TACGCTCGCCTTTGCTGCCGCTACGTTGCGGCCTGCGCGCTCCTTCGCGGCCGGGTAGGGCAGGAGGACTTCCTCCCCGACGCGATCCGCGATTCAGACACGCTCGCTCTCGCGCGCCGGGTGGACATGGTCATCGACGGCAATCCGGACCCCAACGCCCTCGTTCCGGTAACGGTGGAGATCGCGATTCGCGACGGTCGAAGCGCCACCGAGCGCGTGGAGGTGATGTACGGACATCCCGAGCGGCCGATGACGAGAGCCGCCCAGCTCGACAAGTTCCGCCGCAACTGCGAGGCCGCGGCGCGGCCGATCCCCCGCGCCGCGGCGGAGCGGATCATCGCGGCCGTCGCCCGCCTCGAGTCGCTGCCGGACGTGGGCGCCCTCGTCGACGACCTCGTACCCGAGCCCGGCTCCGAGCGCGACACACCCGGCGCCTGACCGGGTCGCGCATCGTGGGGAGCTACTTCGAGGAGGCGCGGATCGACCGGCTTCTCGAGGCGTATCCGGCCGGGGAGGCGTTTCTCGCCGGCCCCGCCCGCCTCGGCCCCGACGAGCTGCGCTCCCTCCAGGACCGGCGCTTCCGCCGGGTCGTCGCCCGCGGCTGGGAGGTGCCTTTCTACGCGCGGCGCTGGCGGGCGGCGGGGCTCGAGCCGGGCGACGTCCGCGGTCTCGACGACCTCTCGAAGCTCCCGCCGTTCTCCAAGCGGGATCTCATGGAGAGCGTGCGCGACCATCCCCCCTTCGGTGACTTCCACGGGATGGACCGACCCCCGGGCGATCCGGAAGAGGGGTCGGGCGGCCGCTACTCGGCGGTGTTCCATACCACGAGCGGCACGACGGGGGATCCCCAGCCGATCTTCTACGGGGCGTGGGACCGGGAGGTCCAGAACGCCCTGCTCGCGCGCACGTATCGCCTGCACGGGCTCCGCGACGACGACGTCGTGCACTCGGTGTACGGGTTCGGAATGGTGAACGGCGGGCACTACATCCGCGAGGCGCTCCTGCACTTCACCGGAGCGCGGCTGCTTACCCCCGGCACTGGCCGAGACACCCCGTCGGTCGAGCAGGTCGCCCTGATGCGCCGCTTCGGGGTCACCGTGCTCGTGGGGTTCGCGGACTATCTCCTGCGCCTCGGGGAGGTAGCGCGCGGGGAGGGCGTCGAGCCTTCCGTGCGGCTCGTCTCCGGGCATCTCGGGGCGGAGAGCCGCGCGGCGCTGTCGGAGGCGTGGGGCGGAGCGGCGGTGTTCGACTGGTACGGGGTCGCGGACACCGGGTGCATCGCGGCGGAGGGGCCTTCCCGGGACGGGCTGCACGTCTTCGAGGACGCGCACTTCGTCGAGCTTCTCGACCCCGAGTCGGAATCGGGCCGGGCCGCGCCCGCCGGAGAGCCGGGCGCGCTCTGCACGACGGTCCTGTTCAAGGACACCGTCTACCCGGTGATCCGCTTCGATACCCGGGATCTGACCCGGTTGCTCCCGCCCGACCCGGATTCGGGCATCGGCTTCCGGCGCATCACCGGGTTCGAGGGCCGGGCGGACTCGATGGTGAAGCTGCGCGGGATCAACGTCTATCCCCATGCGATCGGGGCGCACCTCGCGGGCCGGACCGACCTCACCGGAGAGTACGTCTGCCGGCTCGTGCGCCGCGAGGGGCGGTCCGCGCTCGTGGTGGTGGTGGAGGTGCGTCCCGGCATCGAGCCGTCCCCCGCCCTCGCGCGGGAGATCGCCCGGCACCTTCGCGCCCGCCTCGGGGTCTCGGTCGAGGTCGAGCCGGTCGGGGCGGGGGAGACCGCGCCGCTCACGGAGATCGAGAGCCGGCAGAAGCCGGTGCGACTCATCGACGAGTCCGCCTCCTGACCCTCCCTCCGGGTGGGAGCCCGCGCTTCCACGGAACATCCGATACTCCATCGAATCGCGGGCGTCGGGTGGGCATGGCCCCGCCGGCCCGGGGGCAGGCCCCTTCCTCCGCGGCTCGTGCAACCCGCTCCGGAAGGGACCCACCCCCGGGCCGGCTACGCTGGCGAGAATCGTGGGGTCAGGCGGCCAGCGCGTCAGTTGAGGCCGCTGTCCCGGATGATCTGCATGACCTCGGTGCGCACCCCGCCCGGGCCGATGAAGAAGCAGATCCGGCGGACCCCGAAGTCGCTCTCGATCTCGGTCGGCTCCATGAGGATGCGGCAGCCCGATTCGCGCAGGCGCTCCACCTGCGAGTCGAGGTCGTCCACCTCGTAGACGGTGTGCAGCAGGCCGGGGGGCAAGGGCTCGTCGAGAAGGTGCTCGTACGGAGCACGGTCGAACAGGAGGATCCGGGCGTCCCCGAGACGGATGAGGCGATAGTCGCAGCCGAGGACCGTGCTCGCGTACCGGAGCTCCGCTCCCAGCGTCTCGACGTAGAAGCGGGTCGCGTCGTCGAGGTCCTCGACCTTGATCGCGTGGTTCCAAAGACCCTTGATCATCGCCGCCTCCTTCCGTCCCGCCCATCGGGCAGGTGTCACCATAACCATTTCCGGATGCGGGAGGCGAGCGAGTGGACTCGTGTGCGTCGGCCCAGTGACTCTTCGCCGGTACCTTGGTCCCGCCTGTCTTTGCTCGGCATGGAAGAACCCGATCGGGAAGGTGGCGGCGGCTGGGTGCCCGTCATCGGCCCCCGAACCTGGGGTACCCAGCGGCGTAGCCGGCCCGGGGGCAGGTTCCTTCCGCAGCGGGTTGCACGAGCCGCGGAGGAAGGGGCCTGCCCCCGGGCCGGCGGGCCACGGCCCCGTTGCCCGTCGGCCGGCGGCGGGACGAGCGGCGAGGCCGGCTGGTTCGGCCGCACCGCCGCTTCCGGTACGATCCGTGTCCGGGTCTACCATGCCGGGGAGGTCGTCCATGGCCGCGAATGCGGTTCACCATCCATTCGCCGCCATCGGCAACGCGGGCGACGTGTTCGAGATCGCGGACGGCGTCCGCTGGGTACGGATGCCGCTTCCCTTCGCCCTCAACCACATCAACCTGTGGCTGCTCCGCGACGGCGAAGGGTGGACGGTGGTCGATACCGGCATCGCCCGGCCCGAGGTGCAGGCGCACTGGCGCCGGGTCTTCGAGGAGGTCGGCGAGGGGCGGCCGGTCCACCGCACCATCGTGACCCATTTCCACCCCGACCACCTCGGCAACGCCGGCTGGTTCTCGGAGACGTACGGGACCGATCTCTGGATCACCCACGAGGAGTGGCTGATGGGGCGGCTCCTCGCCATCGACGCGACGGAGGCGACCGAGGAGGCGACCGTCGACTTCTACCGGCGGTGCGACGTCGAGCCCGAGAACATCTTCGAGCTCAAGAACCGCGGGGCCGAGTACAACAAGATGGTGACCTCCATCCCGCGCCGCTTCCGGCGCATGTACGAGGGCGATCGGATCGACATCGACGGCTTCGAATGGGAGGTCATCACGGGGTTCGGACACGCCCCGGAGCACGCGTGCCTTTACTGCGAGGAGCGCCGACTTCTCCTCTCCGGCGACCAGATCCTGCCCCGGATCACCCCCTTCGTGGGCGTGCACCCGATGGAGCCGGAGGCGAATCCCCTCGCCCGGTTCCTCGACTCGCTCACCAAGTTCCGGCGTCTGCATCGCGAGACGCTGGTGCTCCCCGCCCACGAGCTGCCCTTCACCGGGGTGCTCGACCGGATCGAGGTCATGCGCGAGCACCACGAGGAGCGGCTCGAGGTTCTGCACCGCGCGTGCGCGCGGCCGATGACCGCCCGCGCCGGGGTCGACGTGCTCTTCCGGCGCGAGCTCGACGCGCAGAACCTGCGCCTCGCGACCAACGAGACCCTGTCCCACCTCAACATGCTGATCGCGCGTGGGGAGATGGAGCGGGCGGTCCGCGGCGACGGGGTGTGGGAGTTCGGGAGCCGCTGAGCTCCCGGCGAGGGCGGGGCGGATGGCCGGACGGCGGGAAGGCCGGGGAGCGGGGAGATGATCCCCCGGGCCGACGACTACGCGACGGCCTACGCGAGGTTCCGGTGGAACGTCCCCGAGCGCTACAACATGGCGCACGACGCCTGCGATCGCCACGCCGCGGACCCCGGGCGGGTCGCCCTCGTCGTGGAGGGCGAGGCGGGCGGCACGCGGGAGTGGACCTTCCACCGGGTCCGGCAGCTCGCCAACCGTTGCGCGAACCTCCTCGAGGCCTGCGGCGTCGAGCCCGGAGACCGGGTGGCGATCCTGCTTGGCCAGGCGGTGGAGACCGCGGTCGCGAACCTCGCGTGCTTCAAGTGCGGCGCGGTGTCGATGCCGCTCTTCACGAAGTTCGGTCTCGAGGACCTCGAGTTCCGGCTCGCCGACGGCGCGGCGCGGGTGCTCGTCACGGACATCGGGAACTTCGCTCGCGTCGCACCGGCGCTCGACCGTCTTCCCCACCTCGAGACGGTGTTCACGGTGGACGGGGAGACGGACGGCGCGCGCGACTTCTGGCGGGAGCTCGAGCGCGGGTCCGTGCGCTACGAGACTCGGGCCACCCGCGCCGAGGATCCGGCCGTGCTCCTCTATACCTCGGGCACCACCGGCTCGCCGAAGGGGGTCCTCCACGCGCAACGCATCCTCCTCGGCCACATCCCGGGAATGGACTTCGCGAACAACTACCTCGGCCAGGCCGGAGACCGCCTCTGGTCGCCGGCGGACTGGGCCTGGATCGGGGGGCTCTTCGACATCCTCATGCCCGCGTGGTACTACGGCCTTCCGGTGATTGCGGCGCCGCGCCCGGACTTCGACCCGGAAGAGGCCCTCGACATCCTCGCCCGCCACGGGGTCCGCAACACCCTCCTGCTCCCCACCATGCTCAAGCTCATGGCCCAGGTGCCGGGCGGGCGGCACGACGTCGCCCTTCGCTCCGTCTTCACCGGGGGCGAGCCGGTCGGCGCGGACGTCATGGCGTGGGCGGAGGAGACACTGGGGGCGGCGGTCAACGAGATCTACGGCCAGACCGAGTGCAACCTGGTGGCGGGGGGCTGCTCGATGCTCCTCGAACGCCGGCCGGGGGCGATCGGGGTCCCGATCCCCGGCCACGTGGTCGACGTGGTGGACGACGACGGGGAGCTCGCGGAGCCGGGGGGAACCGGGCACATCGCCGTCCGGCAGCCCGATCCGGTGGCGATGCTCTCGTACTGGCGGCGCCCGGAGGCGAATGCGGAGAAGGTCGTGAACGGCTGGCTCCTCACCGGCGACGTCGGCCACAAGGACGAGGACGGCTTCCTGTGGTTCACCGGGAGGGCGGACGACGTCATCACCTGCGACGGCGTGCAGTTTGGGCCCGGGGCGATCGAGGAGTGCCTGACTGCCCATCAGGACGTGGCGCTCGCGGCCGCGATCGGGGTTCCGGACCCTTCGCGGGGAGAGGTGGTGAAGGCGTTCGTGGTGGTCCGCGAGGGATCCTCGGCGGGGAGCGGACTCGGGGGCGTGCTCCTCGCCCTTGGCCGGCGTGACCTGCCCGCGCACGCGGCACCCCAGGCGATCGAGTTCGTGGAGAACCTCCCGCGCACGACGACCGGGAAGATCATGCGCCGCGAGCTGCGGCGACAGGAGGTGGACCGGCAGCGCGGGCAGACGCGCGAGCGCCGCCCGCCGGCGCCGAGCCCGGGAGCCCCGGGGAGTGAGCGCCGGCCGGGAAGGGACCGTGCCCGCGGTCCGGACACGTAACGGGGCCTCGACGGGAAGAGAGAACGGATGACCCGGAGCCGGCAGAAGAGGCACCGCCCGCCTGATGGAGGGAAGGAACCGATGAGAGTGATCCGGCAGAGACGGACGCCGGCGGCCCGAATGGAGGGAAGAGGCGAATGAGAGCCATCTGGCAGATGAGCGCCGTCGAGACGGCGGAGGCGACGCGCGCCGGGCGCCTTTCGTGCGCGGAGGTGGTGGAGGCGCACTGCGAGCGCTTCGAGGCCGTGAATCCCGCGCTCAACGCGGTCACCGTCGATCTCCGCGAACGCGCCCTCGAGACCGCACGGGCGCGCGACGAGGCGCGGCGCGCCGGTGCGCCGGTCGGTCCCCTCCACGGGGTCCCCGTCACCATCAAGGAGAACGTCGACCAGACCGGCGAGGCGACTCCGAACGGGGTCGCGGGCCTTGCGAACGTCATCGCCCCCGACGACTCTCCGGTGGTGCGCAACCTCGAACGGGCCGGCGCGGTCGTCATCGGCCGGACCAACACCCCCGAGTACTCGTTCCGCGCGTTCACCGACAACCCCCTCCGGGGGCTCACCCGCAATCCGTGGAACCCCGAGGGGGTGACCTGCGGCGGGTCGTCGGGGGGAGCCGCGGCGAGCGTGGCGGCGGGGGTGGGGGCGGTCGCGCACGGCAACGACATCGGCGG
>JAJECB010000483.1 GCA_022822245.1 Gammaproteobacteria bacterium | reverse complement strand
CCCAGCCCGTCTACCACCCGGTCTCCCAGATCGTCTACGCCGCTACCCGGGCTCACGTCCGCGAGGTCTGGGTGGCCGGCCGCCGGGTGGTCCGGGACGGGGTGGTCGAGACCCTCGATGCGGCCGAAGCGGTGCGCGAGGCCCGGGAATGGCGAGCCCGGATCCGGTAGGGGACGAGGCCCGCGGGGCGGGCGCGGGGCCGGGCACGGAAGCGGAGGCGGACGTGGAGTCGAGCGTGGAGGCGGGGCCGAACCTCGACCCGGGAGAGCTCGACCGTTTCGAGCGCATCGCGGCGCGCTGGTGGGACCCGGAGGGAGACTTCCGCCCCCTGCACGACATCAACCCCGCGCGGCTCGACTTCATCGACGAACGGGCGGCGCTCCGCGGCCGTACCGTGCTCGACGTGGGCTGCGGGGGCGGCCTCCTCGCCGAAGCGATGGAGGGCCGCGGGGCGCAGGTCACCGGCATCGACGCGGGCGAGACCGCGATCGAGGTCGCCGTCCGCCACGCCGGGGAGAGCGGCGCCCGAGTGATCTACGAACGGACGACGGCGGAGGAGCTCGCCGCCCGGGAGCCCGGCCGGTTCGACGTCGTGACCTGTCTCGAGCTGCTCGAGCACGTGCCGGACCCCGCGTCGCTGGTCGCCGCGTGCGCGACCCTCGCGCGCCCCGGCGGCGACGTCTTCTTCTCGACCATCAACCGCACCGCCCGCGCCTGGCTCTTCGCGGTGGTGGGCGCGGAGCACCTCCTGGAGCTGCTGCCGCGCGGGACCCACGACTACGCGCGGTTCCTCCGGCCCTCGGAGCTCGACCGGGCGGCGCGCGCGGCCGGCCTCGACCTCACCGAGACCACCGGGATGCGCTACGACCCGTTCACCGGCCGCTGCCGGCTCGGCGCGAGACCGGACGTGAACTACCTCGCGTGGTACCGCCGGCCCGCGGAGCCGTGAGACGCGGCTCGACACCGTCCGCGGGCGGCCCCGGCCGGTTGCTGCGATGATCGGCACTTGCAAGCATCAGCCAGGGAGGTGAACCCGGTGCGACTCGATCCCCGCTTTGCCGAATTCCATCCCGCGCCGGACCTCCTCGAAGGCCGCGTGGTCCTCGTCACCGGGGCCGGCGACGGCATCGGACGGGCCATCGCGCTCCTCTGCGCCGCGCATGGCGCGACGTCGGTGCTCCTCGGGCGCACCGTCGAGAAGCTCGAACGCGTCTACGACGAGATTCGGTCGGCGGGCGGCCCGGAGCCCGCGATCCACCCGATGGACCTCTCCGGAGCGATGCCTCCCGACTACGAAGCGCTCGCGGCCGGGGTGGAGAGCGAGCTCGGCCGGCTCGACGGGCTCGTGCACAACGCGGCCCTCCTCGGAGACCTCGGCCCCATCGAGCACTCCTCGCCGGAGGGCTGGCAGGAGCTCATCCAGGTGAACGTCAACGCGCCCTTCCTCCTCACCCGCGCCCTCCTCCCGCTCGTGCGGCGCACCGCGGCCGGACACGGGCACGCCGCGATCATCTTCACCTCTTCGGGGGTCGGACGGCGCGGGCGCGCCTACTGGGGCGGGTACAGCGTGTCGAAGTTCGCGATCGAGGGGCTCAACCAGGTGCTCGCCGACGAGCTCGACGGCGCGTCCGGGGTGCGCGTCAACTCCCTCAACCCGGGGCCGGTCCGGACCCGGATGCGGGCGAGCGCGTTCCCGGCCGAGGACCCGCAGACCCTCATCACCCCGGAGGAGGCGGCCCGCGCGTGGCTCTGGCTCCTCGACGCCCGCGACCTCCACGGCCAGGCCCTCGAAGCCCAGGTCCCCTGACCGCGGCCATCCGGAACCGCGCTCGCATCGGCGGAGACCGCGAATGAGACTGGGCGTCGACATCGGGGGGACCTTCACCGACATCGTCCTCCTCGGACCGGACGGCGCGGTGCACGCGAGAAAGGTCCTCTCCACGCCCGACGACTACAGCCGCGCGATCGAAGACGGCGTGACCCGGCTGCTCGCCGACACGGGAATCGCGCCCGCCGCGATTGCGGAGTTCGCCCACGGCACGACGGTCGCGACCAATGCACTCATCGAACGCCGGGGCGGCAGGGTCGCTCTCGTCACCACCCGGGGGTTTCGCGATGTCCTCGAGCTCGCCAGGTTTCGTTCGCCGCGGCTGTACGACCTCGGCTTCCGCAAGCCGGAACCCCTGGTGGAGCGCCGTCTTCGATTCGAGATCGAGGAACGCACGAGCGGGCGGGGCGAGACCCTGACGCCTGTCGACCCGGAGGCTCTGCGCCGGATCGCCGGGCGGCTGCACGAGGAGGGGGTAGAGGCGGTCGCCGTGTGCTTCGTCAACTCCTACGTGAATCCCGAGAACGAGCTCGAAGCACGCCGCCAGTTGCAGGACCTGCTGCCCGAGGTTCCCATATCGGCTTCCGCTCAGCTCCTCCCCCAGATCCAGGAGTACGAGCGGACCTCGACGACCGTCGTCAACGCCTACGTCCGGCCGATCGTCGAGACGTACGTGACCTCCCTCGAGGCACGGATGCGGCGGATCGGGGTGACCGTCCCGCTCACCATCATGCAGTCGAACGGCGGGGTTCTCCCGGCCGGGCTGGCGGCCGAGAATCCGGTCTGCATCATCGAGTCGGGACCCGCCGCGGGCGTCGTCGGCGCCCAACGGCTCGGCGGGCTGATCGGCGTTCGCGACCTCCTGGTCCTCGACATGGGAGGGACGACCGCCAAGGCGTCGCTCGTGCGCGACGGCGAGCTCACCATCGTCCCGGAGTCGGAGGTGGCGGGCGGCGAGGCGGCCGGCCACCGCCTGCTCCAGGGGGCCGGCCATCCGATCCAGGTCCCCACCATCGACATCGTGGAAGTGGGGGCGGGGGGCGGCAGCATCGCATCGGTCGATGCGGCGGGGGGGTTCCAGGTCGGTCCGCGCAGCGCCGGGGCGGTACCCGGGCCCGTCTGCTACGCCCGGGGCGGGGAGCATCCGACCGTAACCGACGCGAACCTGACGCTGGGATACCTCAACGCGGAGATGCTCGTCGGAGGGGACCTCACCCTGGACGCGGGCGCGGCCCATCGAGCCATCGCCGACCTCGGGAAGCGCATCGGCCAGTCGAGCACCGACACCGCGTACGGGGTGCACCGGATCGCGAACGCGAACATGATGCGGGTGCTCTCGAGCGTCTCGTCCGAGCGCGGGCTGGACCCCGCCGCCTTCACCCTGGTCGCGATCGGAGGGAGCAGCGGCGTCCACTCCGCGGGTCTCGCCGAGACCCTCGGGATCCGGCGCATCCTCGCCCCTCCCTTCGCGGGACTCTTCAGCGCCCTCGGCCTGCTCTTCGCCGACCTGGAACACCACCTCGTGCGGGCCTTCTACCGGCCGATGGCCGACACGACTCCGGGCGATTTCAACGCCGCCGCGCAGCCGCTCGTCGACGAAGCCCATCGCCTCCTCGCCTCGGAAGGATTCACCGAGCCGGGCGCCCGCGATCTCGCGGTCGAAGCGAGCCTGAAGTACGCTGGCCAAACCTCCGCTCTCCCCGTTCGCTGCCGGACCTTTCCGGCGGACGCGGCCACCATGACCGCGCTCGCCGAGGACTTCGCCGACGCCCACGATCGCCAGTACGGCTACCGCTCGGACGGCGAAGCGTTGCAGATCGTCGCGCTCAAGGTGATCGGCCGCGGGGTGCCGGCCGCTCCCCGGGTCCCCGAACGCCTCGTGCGAGCCCGGGAGTGGGTCTCCGAGGGTGGGGAGCGGTCGGCGTTCTTCGGCCCGAACCACGGCTGGCTCCCCGCCGCCGTCCTGCCTCGCGCGAGCCTGGGCGAAGAGCCCCGGCAAGGACCGCTCGTCGTGGAGGAGTACGACACGACCATCGTCGTCCCGCCGGGCTGGCGGGCCTCGCGGGACGGCTGGAACAACGTCCTCATCGACCGAACCTGATGCACGCGGCGACGATACCGGGCAAACTCGGCGAAATCGCACGGAGCGGAGACCGGTCCGACCGGGTCTCCCGGATCGCGGAGTCCGGGGCTCGCCGGCGGCGGCCGTCGCTCCGCGTCCGGGCGTGTCGTACGGGCGGCGAAAAGGCGTTCCCGCGCGAGGAACGGGAGTAGGGAAATGGGTTCAAACCCCTTCACCCGCGAGCTCGTCTACAAGGGGCTGGTCACCGTCGCGGACAACATGATCCTCACCGTGGTCCGGACCTCGCGCTCGACGGTGGTCAAGAACAACCTCGACTTCTCGACCTCCGTGTGCGACGGCGACGGCCGTCTCGTGGCCCAGGGCCTCGCCCTGCCGGTACACCTCGGCGCGACCATGCCGGCCCTCCGGGGATGCCTCGACCACTTCGGCGACGACGTGCAGCCGGGCGACGTCTTCGCCAACAACGACCCGTATTCGGGGGCGAGCCACCTCAACGACGTCTTCATGTTCCGGCCGGTATTCAAGGACGGCGAACGGATCGCGTTCCTCTCCATCATCCTCCACCACACCGACATGGGCGGGCGGGTCCCGGGCGGCAACGCGCCCGACAGCACCGAGATCTTCCAGGAGGGGCTCCGGATCCCGCCCGCGAAGATCGTCGAGCGCGGTGAGCCCAACACGACGCTGCTCCGCCTCATCGAAGCCAACGTGCGCGTGCCGGACAAGGTCCTCGGCGACGTGAGGTCCCAGATCGCCGCCCTTCGCACGGGAGAACGGCAGCTCCTCGACCAGCTCGAGGCGTATACCGCCGGCGAGATCCGCGCCTCGATGGCGGACCAGCTCGATTACGCGGAGCGGCTTACCCGAGCGGGAATCGAGGACCTGCCGGACGGCATCGTGGAGTTCACGGACTTCAACGACGACGACGGCGCCGGCGGGGGCCCGGTCCGGATCCACGTCCGCCTCGCGATCGCGGGCGACGAGGTCGAGGTCGACTTCACCGGCACCTCCCCGCAGACCTCGGGCGCGCTCAACCCCAACTACTGGTTCACCGTCTCGTGCGCCTATGCCGCCATCCGTGCGTGCCTCGACCCTGCGATCCCCAACAACGAGGGCTTCTACCGACCCATCCGGGTCATCGCTCCGGAAGGGTCGTTCGTGAACCCGCGCTTTCCCGCCCCGGTCGGAGCGCGCGGCCAGAGCGGCTACCGTTGCCGGACCGCGGTCCTCGGGGCGCTTGCGAAGCTCATGCCGGGAAGGATTCCCGCCTGTCCGGGCGGCTCGGAGTTCGGCATCGTGTTCGCCGGCCGCGAAGGCGGCGGGGCGCCGTTTCTCTTCCTCGAGTTCCACAACGTGACCGGGCACGGAGGCGGGCCGGATTGGGACGGACAGGATGCGGGGCCGTTCAGCCTCGGGGCCCCCGCCAACGTACCGGTCGAGGTCATCGAGGCGGAGAACCCGCTCCTCGTCGAGGGCTATGCATTCCTCCCCGATTCGGGCGGTCCGGGAGAGCATCGCGGCGCGCTCGGGATCGTGCGACAGTATCGGACGCTTGCCGACGAAACGCTGATCCAGGTCCGCTCCGACCGGCAGCGCTTCCGGCCCTGGGGGCTGTTCGGCGGGAAGGAAGGAACGGCCGGCCGCTGCATTCTGAATCCCGGCCCGGACGCCGAGGAGCTGCCGTCGAAATTCATCCGGACCCTCCCCGCCGGGTCCGTGTTCCGGAGCGAAATGCCTGGCTCCGGCGGATATGGAGATCCTTTGGAGCGTGACCCGGCGCGGGTCCTCGAAGACGTGCGGCAGGAAAAGATGACTCGAGGGCACGCGCTGTCAGAATACGGGGTCGCAATTGACGCGAGGCATCCGCGGGTCGACCGGGAGGCGACCGGGGCCGAGCGCGCATCCCGGAGGAGAAATCGGTGACCGAGAAAATCTTCAACGAGCCACGCCTTCGGGCGATGATGGAGCGCGAGGGCATCGACCTCGTCGTTCTCTCCAACTTCGCGAACTCCGCCTACGTGAGCGGGTTTCTCAACAACGGGGGCCATCTCAGCTACCGCCCGTTCGTGGTCTTCTACTTCCTGGACGAGGCACGCAAGCCCGCCTTCATCGTCCCCGCCGTCGACCTTCACCTCGCCATGCACTTCACCTGGATCGAGGACGTGCGAGCCTACGCGATGGCCGAGTTCTTCACCGATCTCGACGTTCACTTCTACGACGACTTCCTCTCCGCGGCCCGCGACATACTGGCCGAGCGCAACGTCACGAATCTCGTCGTCGGGACCGAGGGAGACAACCTCCCGAAGGCGATCCGGGGCGGGCTTGACGAGCTGCTCGCCGCAAACGAGGTGGTGGACGTCAGCCGGCAGATGGACCTCGTGCGCATGGTCAAGACGCCGGCCGAGGTGAGTCTTCTCAAGAGGGCGACCGATATCACGGTCAAGGCCCACGAGAGCTTTCGGGCCGCGATCCGGCCCGGCAACACCGATCGCGACCTCTTCACCGCGGCCAACGTGCGCATGTTCGAGGAGGGAGCGGACGCCATCGAGTTCATCAACGTCGGCACCGGACCGGTGTCCTACGCGGCGCATTGCCCTTTCCCCGTCGGGCACGTGCTCGAGGAGGGAGACTTCGTCAAGGTCGACATGGGCGCGCAAGTGAAGGGGTACGGCGCCGACTTCGTCCGTTCCTATTTCATCGGCCGGGCGACCAACCGGCAGAAGACCATCTGGCAGCACCTGAACGACGTCCAGGTCGAGCTCGGGCACTGGCTGCGCCCGGGGGTCACCGGCGGAGAGATCTTCGAACGGGGCTACCGCGAGATCAGCCGGCATCTCGACAACTTCCCGCGCGAGTTCATCGGCCACGGCATCGGGCTCGTCGCCCACGAGCAGCCGCGCATGAACCGGCCGAACCGGACCGTGCTCGAGCCGGGCACCGTCGTGTGCATCGAGTACAGCTACTACCACGACGGCGTGCGCTTCCACACCGAAGACACGTTCCACGTGAAGGACGACGGGGTCGAGTTCTGGACGCAGGGCTGCCCGCGCGAGCTGGTGGTTCCCGTGTAGCCGGCCGCCTGCGGGGCGACTCGCGGGCTACGGGGACGGTGCACGTTGGCGGCACTCGCTCTCTCGCCGCAGGTGAGAGACCGCACGCTCGCGGCGTCCGCTACGAAGCGGTCAGCGCGCGACGGTGCTCCTCGAGAAAGCTTCGTGCGAGCTCCACGGTTCGATCGATGTCCGAATCCTGGTGTGCGGCCCCCACGAACCCCCGCAGCACCTGCCGGCGATGAATGTATACGCCTCGCTCGCGCATCCAGGCGCGGAACGCATCGTTGAGCTCTTCGCTCCGGGGCCCGCTCGAACGCCCGAGATCCGCCGAGTTCTTCACCTGTCGGGTATGAAAGTAAAGGGTCCAGACGGACCCGAAATACTGGCAGACCGCGTTGACGCCCAGCTCCTCGATGGCCTCGTTGATGCCGTCGCCGAGACGCTTCGTCATCCGCGCCAGCCGCTCCGTCACACGATCGCGCTCGAGAATCGAAAGGGTGGTCATCGACGCGGCGATGCTCAGTGGGTGTCCGTTGAAGGTGCCGGAGTAGAAGACCGGACCGGAGGGCGCCAGCAGAGAAATGAGGTCCCGCCTGCCCACCAGCGCCGCGATTACGTACCCGTTCGCGATGGCCTTGCCAAACGCGGCGAGATCGGCCTTCACGCCGTACATCGCCCCCACTCCGCGAATGTCATGGCGGAACCCGCACATGATCTCGTCGAAAACCAGGACCGCGCCATGCCGGTCGCAGAGTGCGCGGGCTCCCTCCAGATATGACTGGTCCAGGATCACGCAGCCGGCGCTGTGGAGCGCCGGCTCGACCACCAGGGCGGCGATATCGCCATCGTGCTGGTCGAACGCCTCGGCGATGGCATCGAGATCGTTGATGCTCACGACCACCACCGCATCCGTGGTGCTCTGAAGGCTGCCGGCGGAGATCGGTTTCGGCTGCGGCAGGCGCTGGAAGTTGGTGGTCGGTTGCGGCGCCGCCGTGCTTACCGCGAGATCGTCGTGCCAGCCGTGGTACCCGGCCTCGACCTTTATGACCTTCTCGCGTCCGGTGGCCGCCCGGGCGATGCGTACGCTGTGGTACAGGGCATCGGATCCGCCGCCGCCGCACAACGCCGCCATCTCCGCGCAGGGGATGATCTCCGTCAACCGCTCCGCGAGCCCGACCTCGTGCTTGTGGGGCACCCCCACGAACGTCCCCCACTCTTCTGTCGCCCTGGCCACCGCCGCAGTGACCTCGGGATGCGCGTAGCCAAGGACCGCGGACCCGAATCCGCCGTGGTACTCCAGGTACCGGTTGCCGTCGACGTCCGTGAGGGTCGCTCCCCGCCCCGAACGGAAGTAGATCGAATGCGGCTTCGTGTCGCGACCGGCCCCGGTCACTCCGCCAGGGAGGAAGTTCTTCGCATGCGCGTGCAATCGAACCGACTCCGAGACCGGAATCTTGAGCTCTGCCATGTCCCCAACTCTCTTCGAACCACTCCCAACATACCTCGCCCGGGACACGTCTTCCACGAATCGACGGAACGTCCCGACGATCCGGTCCGGAATCCCCGGCGGCTGATTAGCTGCCATAATGCGGACTCGCGCCACAATTCGAACCCTGCCAAGGAGACATGTCATGAAGCGATTCATCCACACGCTGAGCGGCCTGACGATTGCCGCATTGATGTTCGCTCCGGGTATCTCGGGCGCGGCCGACATCAACATCAAGGTCGCCACCACCGTCTCCACCAAGCACGCCTGGATCAAGGTGCTCGAGGTGCTGCAGGCCGAGACCGACAAGCGCGCCCCGGGCAAAGTGAATTACGAAGTCTTCCTGGGTGCCCAGCTCGGCAAGGACCCGGTGGTTCTCGCGGGCATTCAGACCGGCACCCACATGATGACCATGCAGGCATCATCGCCCGCTTCAATCATCCCCGAATACACCCTGTTCGACGCGCCGTTCATGTTCAGCAGCCGAGAGCAGGTGAAGCGAATCATTGCTGCCGTGCAGGACGACATCAAGGCCGCGGCGCTCGAGAAGGGCGTCATCATCACCGGTATCGGGGAACTCGGGTTCCGCCAGATCAGCAACAACGTGCGTCCCATCGTGAAGCCGGCCGACCTCGAGGGAGTGAAGCTGCGCACCCCGGACAACCCGTTCCGCATCACCATCTTCAAGCACTTCGGTGCGAACCCGACGCCGATGTCGTTCACCGAGGTCTACGTGGCGCTTCGCCAGGGCGTGATCGACGGCCAGGAGAACCCGCTCTCCTCCATCAACAGCGGCAAGTTCTACGAAGTTCAGAAGTACATCTCGCTCTCCAACCACGTCTTCACCCCGACCGTGCTCATGATCAGCAAGCTCCACTGGGATTCCTGGCCGAGCGACGTGCAGACCGCGATCATGGAGGCGAGCGAGGTGGCCATGGCGTTCTCCCATGAACAGAGCGCTGCCAACGAGTCCAAGCTCCGCGCCGCGATGGAAGGGCACTCGACGTTCAACGACATCGACGCCGCGGCGTTTCGCGAGGCGGCGAAGCCCCTCTACGCGGAGATCGAGAAGAAGGTCGGGAAGGACCTCTGGGCCAAGGTCCTGGCTGCCGCCCAATAACCCGCCGAAAGGGCACGGCGGTGAGATGCTGAGGGCGGGTCCGCGGCCCGCCCTCGACAAGGTGCCGGCCGCGTGTCCGAGGTGACCGTGCTCGAGCGCGCTCTCGACCGCTCGGTCGAGCGCATGATCCGAGCCTGCGAGGTCATATCGATCTGTGTCGGCATGTGGCTGGCCATCGCGCTCATTGCCGGCGTCTTCTTTCGCTACGTGCTCAACAGCAGCCTCATCTGGGTGGACGAGAGCTCGGGCATGCTCATCGTCTGGCTGATGCTGGCCGTCGCCCCCATCGGCTTTCACCAGAACTTCCACATCTCCGTCACCCTCGTCATCGAATCCGTTCCGCGCCCGTTTCGGGTCCTGCTCGGCATCGGGGTGAACGCGTGCACCGCGCTCCTGTTCGGCATCGCCGGGTGGTACGGAATCTTCAACACCATCATCGAGATGGGTTCGCAGCTTGCCAGCATGCCGTTCTCGCGCGCGTGGTTCACGTGGGTGCTGCCGGTCGGCTCGGCGGCGGTGCTGCTCGTCTGCCTCAACAACGTCGTCAAGATCCTGCGGCGGGGCGACCTGCCGGAGCGCGGGGAATCGCTCGAGTGATCCCGACCCTCGCGGTTCTCGTCACCCTCATCATCCTCGGCGTCCCGGTCGCGGTCGCCCTCGGGGTCACCGCGATCGGATTCCTCGCGACCGGCGTCGTGCCGTTCAACATCGTCTCCGCGCAGATGTTCTCGGGGCTGTCCAACTTCGTGTTCCTCGCGATGCCGATGTTCATGATCGCGGGCGAGATCATGAACCGGGCGGGCATCGCCGAGGACCTCATCGAGCTCGTGAACGCCATCGTCGGCTGGATTCGGGGCGGGCTCGGAATGGCCAACATCGGCGCCTCCATGGTCTTCGCCGAGATCTCCGGCTCGGCCGTCGCCGACGTCGCCTCCCTCGGCACGATCCTCATCCCCCAGATGGAGAAGAAGGGCTATCCGCGGCCCTTCGCGGCGGCCATCACCTCGGCCTCCGCCTCCATCGCCATCATCATTCCGCCCAGCATTCCGCTCATCATCTACGGCGCCCTCGCCGAGGAGTCGGTGATCAAGCTGTTCATCGCCGGCCTCGTGCCGGGGATCATCATGGGCGGCTTCCTGATGGGGTTCACCTACGTCTTCGCCCTCCGCAACGGGTGGCCGGCCGACAGCCGCTTCCAGTTCCTGCGCCTGCTGCGGGCGTTCCGCCGGGCGATCTGGGCCCTGGCCCTCCCCGTCATCATCCTCGGGGGCATCCTCGGCGGCGTCTTCACCCCGACCGAGGCGGCGGCGGTGGCGGTGGCCGCAGCGCTTCTCATCGGCCTCTTCATCACCCGGAGGATCACCCTCCGCGACATGCCGTCCATCATCCTCGTGGCGGCCAAGCGCACGAGCATCGTGCTCCTCATGGTGTCCACCTCGGCGGTCCTCGGGTGGTACCTCACGAACGAAGGCATCCCCCAACAGATCGCGGCGCAGGTGATGCAGATCTCCGACAACCGCTACGTGTTGATGTTCCTCATCAACATCATGCTGATCTTCCTCGGGATGTTCCTGCACGGGGTCGCCGGGCTGATCCTCGTCGTCCCGCTCGCGCTGCCGCTGGTGACGGAGCTCGGCTACGACCCCATCCACTTCGGAATCGTCATGGCCCTCAACTTCTCCATCGGCCAGCAGACCCCGCCCGTCGCCTCGGTGCTGTTCGCCGCCTCGGCGGTGAGCGGCAGCCGCCTCGGCGAGATCATGGTCTACAACAAGTGGTTCATCCTCTGCATCTTCCTGGTCCTGCAGCTCGTCACCTACGTGCCGGCGCTCTCGTTGTGGCTGCCGTCGGCGCTGGTGGGCTAGCGGTCGCCCGGCCGCGGGGCACTCCGTGATGCGATACCGCGACCGCACAACCGCGTTTCGGGACGGGAGCGATTCGCCCCGTGCCTTTCTCGAGGATTGCATCGACGCGATCGAGGCCCGCGAATCCACGGTGAAGGCATTCGTGACCCTCGACACCGCGGGGGCGCGTTCCGCCGCGGACGCGTCTGCGGCCCGCTGGCGCGAAGGACGGCCGCGGTCCCCGGTCGACGGCTGCCCGTTCGGGGTCAAGGACATCATCGAGACGGCGGACCTGCCGACCCAGATGAACAGCCCCATCTTCGAGGGCTGGCAGTCGGGGCGCGACGCCGCGTGCGTGCGCGCGCTCCGCCGGGGCGGAGCCATTCTCCTCGGAAAGACGGTGACCACCGAGTTCGCGGCCGGGCGCTCCGGCCCCACCGTCCACCCGCTCGACCCGCTCCGGACTCCCGGAGGTTCATCGAGCGGCTCGGCCGCGGCGGTCGCCGCCGGCATGGTCCCGGTCGCGCTCGGCTCCCAGGCCGGCGGCTCCACGATCCGGCCCGCGTCCTACTGCGGAATCGTCGGGTACAAACCCACCGTCGGGACGTTCTCCATGGCCGGCGTCCACACCGTGGGCCCCACCCTCGATCATGTCGGGATCCTGGGTTCGAACCTGGACGATGTCTGGAACATCGCGCGCCAGATCGACCGGGAGGCGAATACCCCGGGGGTCCGCCGCCTGCCCGGATCCGGCCACGCGCTGCCCCCGGCCACGGTCCCGTCACGGCTTGTGCACCTCCATACCGCGGGCTGGGCGGAGCTCGACGCCGAGGCCATCGCGGCATTCGACGAGCTCGTGGAACGGCTCCGGGCGGCCGGCATCCGGGTGGACACTCGCGACGACCGCCGTGTCGCGCAACTGGAATCGACCCTGGATGCGGGCGTCGGCAGCCGGCTCGACATCATGGCCTGGGAGATGCGCTGGCCGTTCGAGGAATACGTCGACCACCACGGCCCGGAGGTCGGCGACATCGTGCACGATTACGTGCGCCGCGCCCGGACGTTGACCCCGGCCGACTACGAAGAGGCGTTGCGGATACGCGACCGGGCCCGGGCCGAAGTCGACCGCTTCCGGGCGACCGCCGACGGCTTCATCACCTTCGCCTCCTCCGGCCCCGCGCCGGTCGGACTCGACCACACGGGATCGCGGACGTTCCTCAACTACTGGTCCTGGCTCGGGCTGCCGAGCTTCAGCCTGCCGCTGATGACGGTGGGCGGGCTTCCGGTGGGCCTTCAGCTCATCGGCTTCGAGGGGGCGGACGACCGTCTCGCGGGCCTCGCCGGCTGGCTCATGGAGACGCTCGCGTGAGCGGCGCCGCGCCCCGGGGCCCTGCGCCCGGAACGAAGCCGTGAAC
>JAJECB010000198.1 GCA_022822245.1 Gammaproteobacteria bacterium | reverse complement strand
CTCTGGTCCTGGCTCCTCTACCCCAGGGTGTTCACCGACTACGCGGAGCGGCGCGGGAAGTACGGTCCGGTGTCGGCGCTGCCGACCGAGGTGTTCTTCTACGGACTGCCCCCGGGGCGCGAGGTCTCGTTCGAGCTCGATCGGGGGCTGACCCTGGTGGTTCGCTGTCTCGCCATCGGCAAGATCGACGAGGAAGGCAACGTTCGGGTGTTCTTCGAGCTGAACGGTCAGCCGCGCTCGGTCATGGTGGCGAGTCGCGAGGCGGCGGCGTCGGTGGTCCGGCGGCCGAAGGCGGATCCCGCCGACCCCTGCCACGTCGCGGCGCCGATGCCTGGCGTGGTGGCGTCGATGGCGGTGGTCGAGGGACGGACCGTGGTCGCGGGCGATCTCCTCATGACCATCGAGGCGATGAAGATGGAGACCGCCCTGCACGCGGAGCGCGACGGCACCGTCTCGGCCCTGCACGTCGCGCCGGGGCAGTCGGTCGACGCCAAGGACCTGCTCCTGGAGTACGCTGCGGTCTGAGAGCCCGAACGCCCCGCCCGCGCGGGTCTCGCCGATCGTCCGCGCGAGGGTGTCCGGATGCCAGGGAGTCGTCATCTCTCCCGGCAGGTCGGATAAGCGAAGCGTAATCCGACATCCCGTGTGACGCGCGCTTCCCGGATTGTCAACGTCGGATTACGCTTCGCCAATCCGACCTACTACCATGTCAAGCGACTTGAGGGAGTCGGCCCGGGACCCAGAAAAGGAGGAGAGGCGGATGTTCGACTTGCTGCTGACGCACGCCAACGTCGCGACGATGGACGGCGAGGAGCCCTTCGGGCTCGTCGCGGACGGCGCGATCGGGATCACGGACGGGAAGATCGCCTGGATCGGGCCGAGCGCCGCGGCGCGCGAGGACCAGGCGGGCGAGGTGCGCGACCTCGGCGGGCAGGTCGTCACCCCGGGGCTCGTGGACCCGCACACCCACATCGTCTACGGAGAAGAGGGCCTGGACGACTTCGAGGTGCTGTCCCAGGGCGGGGGGCGGTGGGATCTGGAGCCCGCGGGGGCCGGGATCTGGGCGATGGCGAAGCGCACCCGGGCGCTTTCCGAGGAGGCCCTCTACGCGGCGAGCCGGCGCCGCATGAGCCGCCTCGTCGCGAACGGGGTCACTACCGTCGAGAGCAAGTCCGGCGCCGGGCTCGACCGGGACACCGAGCTCCGCCAGATGCGGGTGTCGCGCGCGCTCGGCGAGGACCTCCCGGTCACCGTCGTCTCCACCTACCTCGGGGCGCACGGGCTTCCCCCCGAGGAGTTCGGCGGGCGCCGGGACGACTACGTCACGTTCATGTGCGAGGAGGTCCTGCCCGAGGCGGCGCGGCAGGGCGTCGTCGACCACGTCGACGGCTTCTGCGACGCGAACGGCTACAGCCACGCGCAGATCGGCCGCCTCTTCGACCGCGCGCGGTCGTTCGGCCTGCCGGTCAAGCTCCACGCGGACCAGTACACGGACTTCGGGGCGGGCGGGGTCGTCGCGAAGCACCGCGGGCTCTCCGCCGACCACCTCGAGTACGCCTCGCGGGCGACGGTGGAGGCGATGGCCGAGGCGGGCACCGTCGCGACCCTCCTTCCCGGGGCGCACCTCACCTTCCACGAGACCCGCAAGCCCCCCGTCGACCTCTTCCGCGAGCTCGGGGTGCCGATGGCCCTCGCGACCAATTCCAACCCGGTGAGCTCGCCCACCGTCTCGCCGTCCTCGCAGATGCACCTCGCCTGCTACCTCTTCCGGCTGACCCCGGAGGAGGCGCTCCGCGGCTTCACGGTGAACGGGGCCCGCGCCCTCGGTCTCTCGGACGAGGCGGGGCGGATCGCGCTCGGCCGCGCCGCCGACCTCGCGGCGTGGGACACGGAGGACCCGCGCGGGCTCGCCTACCGGATCGGGGGCTCGGACTGCACCCTCGTCGTCAAGGACGGGGTCGTCGTCCACGAGACGCGGCCGCTCGGAACCCTCGCGTGACCGCGCCTCGCGACCGGCTCCTCGGGTGGATCGACGGGGAGCGCGAGCGGCAGGTCGCGCTGCTCCGATCGCTCACCCGGATCGACACCTCCAATCCGCCCGGCGACACCACCGCCGCGGCCGAGCTCGTGTCCCGGTTCCTCGCCGACGAGGGCGTCTCGTGGCGTACCGAGGCACCGCGCCCGGAGATGCCGAACCTCGTCAGCACGTTCGCCGGGCGCGGAGCCGGCCGGCATCTCGTGCTGAACGGGCACCTCGACGTGTTCCCGCCCGGCGACCGCGCCGCGTGGTCGCGCGATCCGTTCTCCGGGGACCTCGCGGACGGCCGGGTCCACGGGCGGGGGGCCGTCGACATGAACTGCGGGACGACCGCGCTCCTCTTCGCGCACGCGTACCTTCACCGCCTGCGGAACGAGCTTCCCGGCCGGGTCACCCTGACCGTGGTCTCGGACGAGGAGACCGGGGGGCGGTGGGGGTCCGGCTGGCTGACCGAGCGCTGCGGCGACGAGGTGCTCGGGGACTGCGTGCTCAACACCGAGCCGAGCGGCCTCGGGACGGTCCGCTTCGGCGAAAAGTCGATGCTCTGGTTCCGGTTCACCGTCGAGGGGCCGGGCGGCCACAGCGCCTACCCGCACACCGGGGCGAGCGCGAACCGGCTCGCCGCCCATCTCGTCCGGGACCTCGAGGCGATCGAGTCGAAGGCGCCGGACGAGCCTTCCGTCGTCCGGGAGGCCCTGGACCGGCCGGAAGTGCGCGCGGCCATCGAGGATTCGCTCGGGGCCGGGGCGGCGGAGGTGATGCGCCGGGTGTCGGTGAACGTGGGAACCGTGCGCGGAGGCGTCTCGATCAACATGCTGCCCGCGAAGTGCGTGCTGGAGGTCGACTTCCGGCTCCCCGTCGGGATCTCCCGGGACGAGGTGAGAGGGGAGGTGGTTTCGATCGCGGGCCGCCACGGGGGCGTGCGCTTCGAGGAGCTCGATACCGGGGACATCGAGGCGAACTGGTCGGACCCGGGACACGAGATGGTGGGGCACCTCGTGCGCAACGCCGGGGCCGGTCCGCGGGGGGTGACCCCGCGGCCGGTCGTCGGGCTCGGGGGGACCGATACCCGGTTCTGGCGGGCGCGGGGGGTCCCCGCCTTCGTCCACGGCTGCTCACCGGCCGGAATGGGGGCGGCGGACGAGAGCGTCAGCATCGAGGAGTTCCACCACGTGCTCCGCACCCACGCCCTCGCCGCCTTCGACTACCTCACCGCGTAGCTTCCGGGACCGGGTCAGGCTTTCCGGCATGTGGTCGATCGGGATCGACATCGGCGGGACGTTCACCGACATCGTGGTGCGGGGGCCGGAGCGGACCGTCGCGCGCAAGGTCCTCACCACCCACGACGACCCGGCCCGCGGGGCGGAGGAGGGGGTCGCGGGGCTCCTCGCGGAGGGTCGCCTCGATCCCGGGGCGGTGGAGCGCGTGGTGCATGCGACCACCCTCTTCACCAACACCCTCATCGAGCGCAGGGGCGCGCGCACCGGGCTCATCACCACCCGCGGGTTTCGGGACGCCCTCGAGATCGGACGCGAGCGCAAGTACGAGCTCTACGACCTCACCATTGCGAAGCCGCCGCCGCTGGTCCCGCGCGACCGGCGGCTCGAGGCGGCGGAGCGGATGGGGGCGAACGGCGAGGTGCTGGAGCCGCTCGACGAGGCATCTCTCGACGAGGCGATGTCCGGGCTCGCGGGGTTCGGAGTCGACGCGGTCGCGATCGGCTTCCTCCACGCCTATGCCAACCCGGAGCACGAGCGCCGCGCCCGCGATCGCATCGAGGAACGCCACCCCGGCCTGCCCGTCGCCATCTCGTCGGAGGTGGCGCCCGAGATCCGGGAGTTCGAGCGGATCTCGACCACCGTGGCCAACGCCTTTCTCATGCCGCTCGCGGCGCGCTACGTCGAACGGCTCGGCGATCGGGTCGCGGCGCACGGGATCGGGTGCCGCCTCCTCCTCATGCTGTCGAGCGGAGGGCTCACCGACGTCGACGAGGCGCGGCGCTTCCCGGTGCGGATGCTCGAGTCCGGTCCGGCCGCGGGGGCCATCGCGGCCGCGTGGTTCGGGGCGCGGGCCGGACACGGAGACCTCCTCGCCTTCGACATGGGAGGGACGACGGCCAAGCTCTGCCTCGTGGACGGCGGCGAGCCCCTCGTCACCCACGCCTTCGAGGCCTGCCGGGAACGCCGCTTCATCCCCGGGAGCGGGCTTCCGCTCCGGATCTCGGCCCTTGAGCTCATCGAGATCGGCGCGGGCGGCGGCAGCATCGCGCGAGTGGACGAGCTGGGGCTCCTCAAGGTCGGGCCCGAGAGCGCGGGCTCCGAGCCCGGGCCCGCGTGCTACGGCCGGGGAGGCGGGGAGCCGACGGTCACGGACGCGGACCTCGTTCTCGGCTACCTCGACGCGGCGTCCTTCGCCGGGGGCAGCATGCCCCTTTGTCGAAACGCGGCGGAAGCGGCGCTTGCGTCGCTCGGGCCGGCGAGCGGACTCGCCGGCCTCGAGCTCGCCCGCGGCGTCTTCGACGTCGTCACCGAGAACATGGTGAGCGCGGCGCGGGTCCACATCGCCGAACGCGGGCGCGACCCCCGCCGCTACGTCCTCCTCGCGACCGGCGGAGCGGGGCCGGTCCACGCCTGGTACCTCGCCGCCCGGCTCGGCATCGAGCGGATCGTCTGTCCGCCCTCCGCCGGCGTCGCCTCCGCCCTCGGGCTCCTCCTCGCCCCCGCCCGGGCGGACCGGGTGGCGACGGTGGCCGAGCCCCTCGCTGCGCTCGACTGGGCACGGTTCGAGGGAACCTACCGGCGCCTGGAGGAGGAGTGCCGGGCGGTGCTCGCGCACACCGGGCACGACCCCGGCGCGGCCGAGGTCGTGCGTTCCGCGGATCTCCGCTTCCGCGGCCAGGACTTCGAGCTCGTCGTCGAGCTGCCCGAAGGACCGTATGCGCCGGCGTCGGCGGCGGGCATCGCGGACGCGTTCCGGCGGGAGTACGAACGGGTCTACTCCCGGGTGCCCCCGGGGGTCGATATCGAGGTGGTGAGCGTCCGGGTCGCCGCCCGGACGGGCGGCGAGGGGCGGGCGGCGGCGGACGGCCGCGGGGTCGCGCAAGGCGGCGCGGGCCGGGAGGCCCGCAAGGGCACCCGGCTCGCGTACTTCCCGGAGGGCGGCGGGCCGGTCGAGACCCCGGTCTACGACCGATACGCGCTTCGTCCCGGCGACCGCTTCCCGGGTCCCGCGATCGTCGAGGAGCGAGAGTCGACGGCGGTGGTCGGCCCGGGCGGGTGGTTCGAGATCGACGGCGAGGCGAACCTCGTGATGATCCGGCCGGCGGACGGTACGCCCGCCCGGCCCGAACCGGCGGCGGAGCGCCCCCGGCGGTGAGCGCGCGCCCGCTCGACGCGGCGAGCCTCGAGGTCCTCTGGACCCGGCTCATCTCCATCACCGACGAGGCGGCGGCGGCCCTCGTCCGGACCTCGTTCTCGACGATCGTCCGGGAGTCCCATGATTTCTCCTGCGTTCTCACCGACGCGCAAGGCCGCTCCATCGCCCAGGCGACGGACAGCATCCCCTCCTTCATCAGCACCCTGCCGCGCACCGTGCGCCACTTCCTCGACGAGTTCCCGCCGGAGACGCTCGCTCCCGGCGACGTCCTCGTCACCAACGACCCGTGGATGGGCACCGGGCACCTCCCCGACATCTGCGTCGCGAAGCCGGTCTTTCTCGGTGGCGCGCTCCTCGGGTTCGCGGCGAGCACCGCCCACGCGCCGGACATCGGGGGCCGGGTCCGTTCCCCGGAGGCGCGCGAGATCTTCGAGGAAGGGCTCCAGATCCCGATCCTGAAGCTCATCGCGGCGGGACGCCCGGACGAGACCCTGTTCCGGATCCTCGCACGCAACGTCCGGACCCCCGAGCTCACCGCGGGCGATCTCTGGGCCCAGGTCACCGCCCTCGGTCTCATGGAATCGCGGCTTCTCTCGCTCGCCCGCGAGTACGAAATGGAGTCGCTCGACGGGCTCTCGAACGAGATCCGCGGCCGTACCGAGGCGGCGATGCGAAGCGCGATCCGCACCATCCCCGACGGCTGCCACCGCGCCGCCCTCGAGACGGACGGCTTCGACGAGCCGCTCCGCATCGAGCTCGCGCTGACGATTGCGGGCGAGCGGGCGGAGTTCGACTTCGCGGGCACCTCTCCCCAGGTGGACCGGGCGATCAACCTGCCCCTCTGCTACACCGAGGCGATGTCCGCCTACGCGATCAAGTGCGTGGCCGCCCCCGAGGTCCCCAACAACGGCGGTGCGCTCGAGGCGGTGACGGTGCGGGCGCCGGAGCGCTCCCTCGTCAATCCCGTCTATCCCGCCCCCGTCGTGTCCCGGGCCCTCACCGGGCACTTCATCCCGAGCCTCGCCCTCGCCGCGCTCGCCGGGGCGATCCCGGAGCGGGTGATGGCGATGGCCGGCTCCCCCCTCTGGTCCATCACCCAGGCGGGGGTCGACGAGGCGGGGAAGCCGTTCTCGAACCTCTTCTTCTTCAACGGCGGGATGGGCGCCACGGCTTCGGGCGACGGCGAGAGCTGCCTGAGCTGGCCGAGCAACATCTCCTCGACCCCGACCGAGGTCATCGAGAAGCTGAGCCCGCTCCGGGTGCTCAGTCGGGGGCTCGTCCCGGGGAGCGGCGGCGCGGGGCGCCACCGGGGCGGCCTCGGTCAGGAGATCCAGATGCTGAACACCTCGCCGACCCCGACGGTGGCGTTCCTCTCCGCCGAGCGGGTCCGGATCCCCGCCGAGGGGATCGGCGGCGGCGGAGCGGGCGCGACCGGAGCGGTCGAGATCAACGACATGCCCGTCGATCCGAAAGTCCAGCACGTGCTCCAGCCGGGCGACGTCGTGACCCTGCGGACCCCGGGGGGCGGCGGCCACGGCCCCCCCGCCGACCGCGACCCGTCCGCAGAAGCCCGCGACCGTACCCTCGGCTACACCTGAACGAAGTCTCGACTCATTCGGTGTTTGACGCCCTTCTCATCCCGGAGAAGACGGCCTGTTGCTCCACGAGTCCGGAACCTTTCCGGATTGGGCGCGTGAGGGTGGCCTCGAACGCGCCGTTCAGGGCCATGATGTGGCGGGCCATATTGACGTCGCGCAGATCCCGCCGTCGCAGGGCCTCGAGCCTTTCCGAGGCCACCTTCCACCTTTCGACGAAGTCGCGGAGTTCGCTCTCCAGATCGCTGGCTATATGCAGCGGCTAGTGTCGCCGTCCGATCGGTTCGCACAAGGGTACTACGGGGAGGTTGCTTCGCGTGCGCCGGTGCGTCGATGATCGGAGGTTGGGTCCGGCGGACGGACAGGACGGGACATGGGACTCAGGCGCGTCCTCATCGCCAATCGGGGGGAGATCGCGATCCGCGTGGCGCGGAGCGCGGCGGAGCTCGGCCTCGCTTCGGTGGCGGTGTGCTCCGAGGACGACGCGGGGTCCCTCCACGCGGCGCGGGCGGACGAGGTGGAGACGCTCCCGGGGCGGGGCGCCGCCGCCTACCTCGACCAGGCGGTGGTCCTCGGGGCGGCGGAGCGCGCGGACTGCGACGCCGTCCACCCCGGGTACGGGTTCCTGAGCGAGAACGCGGACTTCGCCCGGGCTTGCGCGGAACGCGGCATCATCTTCGTCGGACCGGCCCCGGAGACCCTCGAGCTCTTCGGGGACAAGGCCCGGGCGCGGGCGTTCGCGAAGCGGTGCGGGGTGCCGATCCTCCCGGGGACTTCGGTCGAGGGCGGGTTGGAGGCCGCCCGCGAGTTCCTGCTCTCCCTCGGGGAGGACGGGGGCGGGGTCATGATCAAGGCGGCGGGGGGCGGTGGCGGCCGCGGGATGTCCGCCGTCCGGAACGCCGCGGCGCTCGAGCGCGCGTGGCCGCGCTGCCGCGACGAGGCCCGGCGCGCTTTCGGCCGTGACGCTCTCTACGTCGAACGCCTCGTCGAGCGGGCCCGGCACGTCGAGGTCCAGGTGGCGGGCGATGGCACCGGCGCGGTCGTCGACTTCGGCGAGCGCGAGTGCAGCCTCCAGCGGCGGCGCCAGAAGGTCGTCGAGATTGCGCCCGCCCCGAACCTCGATCCCGGACTCCGCGACCGGATCGTCGCCGCCGCTCTCTCGCTCGCCCGGGAGGCCCGTTTCGCGAACCTCGGGACGTTCGAGTTCCTGGTGGACGAGGCGGGCGGCGCGTACTTCATCGAGGCCAATCCGCGGATCCAGGTCGAGCACACGGTGACCGAGGAGCTCGCGGGGGTCGACCTCGTCCGGCTCCAGCTCGAGCTCGCGGGGGGCGGGCCGCTCCCCGGGGAGCGGAACGGCGTCCCCGGCCGCGGCTTCGCGGTGCAGGCGCGGGTGAACCTCGAGTCCCTTCAACCGGACGGGACGGTGCGCCCGGCGGGCGGGGTCATCGACGGGTTCGAGCCGCCAACCGGCCCCGGGGTGCGCGTGGACACGAGCGGCTACGCGGGATACGCCCCGCACCCGGGCTTCGATTCCCTCATCGCCAAGGTGGTGGTGCGGACTGACAGAACGGGCGGCGCGGCCGGGGCGGACACCTTTGCGGCAGCTACGGCCAAGCTCCGGCGGGCCCTCGGCGAGTTCCGCCTCGCCGGGGTCGCGACCAACATCGCTTTTCTCCGGAACCTCCTCGCCCACCCCGAGGTCGTGGCCGGCCGCCTCCATACCGGGTTCGTGGAGACGAACCTCGCGGCCCTCGTGGACAGTGACGGCGCGGAGCCCCCGTCCGCGCCCGGCGCCGCCCCACCGGCCGGGGACGGAACGCAGGCCGCGGCCGCGGTGCTCGCCGGGACGAAGGTGGACGCGGCGGACCCGCTCGCGGTGCTCGCGCACGGGAAGGACGGCGAGCCGGGCCGTCCCGGGACGCCGTCCGGGGGGGGACCGGGCGTCCGACCCCGCGCCGGGGGTGGTGGAGCCAGGCGCGATACTCGCCCCGATGCAGGGCACGGTGCTCGAGATGTTCGTCGGCGAGGGCGACCCCATCCACCTCGGTCGCGAGCTGCTCGTCATGGAGGCGATGAAGATGCAGCACGTGATCGCGGCGGAGCGGAGCGGCCGGGTCCGGCGCCTCGTGGTCCGCGAGGGCGACACGGTCGCGGAAGGGAGCCCGCTCCTCGTGCTCGACGAGGGGGAGGTGGCGCCGCCGGACGCCGGTGAAGGGGAAGATCTCGACCTCGACGCGATCCGCCCGGACCTCGGGGAAGTGCTGGAGCGCCAGGCCCTCACCCGCGACGACCGGCGCCCGGACGCGGTCGAGCGGCGCCGGCGCACCGGGCAGCGGACCGCCCGCGAGAACGTGGACGACCTCGTGGACGAGGGCTCCTTCATCGAGTACGGCGCCCTCGTGGTCGCGGCCCGGCGCCAGCGCCACTCCATGGACGAGCTGGTGCGCCGCACCCCCGCGGACGGGCTCGTGGCCGGAATCGGCCGCGTCAACGGGCACCTGTTCGGGGACGAGCGGGCGCGCTGCCTCGTGATGGCCTACGACTACACCGTCCTCGCCGGCACCCAGGGGAAGTTCAACCACCAGAAGAAGGACCGGATGTTCGCCCTCGCCGAGAAGTGGCGCCTCCCGATGGTGTTCTTCGCCGAGGGCGGGGGAGGGCGGCCCGGCGACACCGACATCGTCTTCGCGGCGGACCTGCACATCCCCGCCTTCCATCTTCTCGGGCGGCTGAGCGGCCTCGTGCCTCTCGTCGGCATCGCCTCCGGGCGGTGCTTCGCGGGCAACGCGGTGGTGCTCGGCTGCTGCGACGTGGTGATCGCGACCCGGAACGCCAACATCGGCATGGGGGGCCCCGCGATGATCGAGGGCGGGGGACTCGGGGTGTTCCGGCCCGAGGAGGTGGGGCCGATGGACGTCCAGGTCCCGAACGGGGTCGTGGACATCCCGGTCGAGGACGAGGCGGAAGCGGTGGTCGCCGCGAAACGGTACCTCTCGTACTTCCAGGGCGCGGTGGACGACTGGACGTGCGCCGACCAGCGGCGGCTTCGTCACGCGGTTCCCGAGGACCGGCTCCGGATCCACGACGTGCGCCGCGTCATCGAGGTGCTCGCGGACGAGGGATCGATCCTCGAGCTCAAGCGCGAGTTCGGACCCGGCATGGTGACCGCCTTCATCCGCGTCGAGGGTCGGCCGATCGGCCTCGTCGCCAACAATCCGATCCACCTCGCGGGCGCGGTCGACAGCGACGGCGCCGACAAGGCGGCGCGCATGATGCAGATCTGCGACGCCTTCGACATCCCCATCCTGTGTCTCTGCGACACCCCCGGCAACATGGTGGGTCCGGAGGCGGAGAAGACCGCGCTCGTCCGACACTGCTGCCGGCTCTACGTGACGGGGTCGAGCGTCACCGTGCCGATGTTCACGGTGGTGCTCCGCAAGTCCTACGGGCTCGGTGCCCAGGCGATGGCCGCGGGGAGCTTCCACGCCCCGTTCTTCGCGGTCTCCTGGCCGACCGGGGAGTTCGGCGGGATGGGTCTGGAGGGCGCCGTCAAGCTCGGGTACCGGAAGGAGCTCGCCGCGATCGACGACCCCGCGGAGCGGATGGCCCGCTACGAGGAGATGGTGGCCGCGATGTACGAGCAGGGGAAGGCGCTCAACACCGCGACGGTGTTCGAGATCGACGACGTCATCGACCCCGCGGACACGCGGCGCTGGATCGTGGAGGGGCTCCGGGCGTGCCCGCCCCCCGAGCCCAGGACGGGCAAGAAGCGCCCGTGCATCGACACGTGGTGAGGGTGGTAGTGGGTCCTTGGGAAACGGAAGAGAATGAACGACGAACAACTGGACAGGGCGTTGCAATCCGTCGGCATGGGATGTTTCGTCAAGTACTTCCACGAATTCTCGAAAGAGTCGCAATCCGTCGATGTTGCCGAGTTGTTGTTCAGGAATGAGAGTTGGACGGAGAAATCCTGCCGGAGCCGGACCTCGACAGCGCGGCGAATAATTCGAGCGGGACGTTCCATGGATGCTCTGAAGAGGATCAGCGCAGCAACCCGGGTTTCCGATAGCGTTCGGGACCAGGCGTTGCGAATTGCGGTCGACTTGCGATGAGGCGTGTCCCCGAGAGCGGCGCCCCGCCGCCCGTCGCCCCGCCCGGGGAGCCGGTGCACCCGCTGGTGCGCCCCGGCACCGTGCGGGGGCTCTGGATCGGGTTCGGGGCGGTCCTCGCCGGCCTCGTCCTCGGCGACCTTCTGATCCATGCACATCCTGGTTTCGGGATCGACGGCACCTTCGGGTTCTACGCCTGGTACGGGCTCGGCACCTGCGTCGCGATGGTGCTCTTCGCGAAGGGTCTCGGGGTGGTCCTCAAGCGGCCGGACACCTGGTACGAGGAGGGGTCCGCGGCGCCCGCGGAACCGGCCGCGGAAGAGGCGCGGGGCGAGGGCCGGCCCCATGACTGATTTCCCGCCGGCCCTCGTCCTCATCGCGGGCGGGTTCGTCCTGCCTTTCGTGCCGCCCCGGCTCCGGGCCGCGTTTCTCCTCGCGCTTCCCGTCGCCACCCTCGCCCTCGTGTGGAGCCTCCCCGGCGGCGCGGCGCCCACCTGGACGGTGCACGGCTACGAGCTCGTCCCCGTCAAGGTGGACGCCCTCGCGCGGCTCTTCGCCACCATCTTCGCGATCATGGGCTTCGCGGGCGCGCTCTTCGCCCTCAACCAGAGCCGCACCCTCGAGCTCGCCTGTGCCTCCATCTACGCGGGAAGCGCGATCGGGGTGGCGTTCGCGGGCGACCTCCTCACCTTGTTCGTCTTCTGGGAGCTGATGGCCCTCGCGTCGACGGGGGTGCTGATCGCGGCGGGCGGGGACGGAGCGCTCCGGGCGGCCGGGCGCTACTTCGTCGTCCACATGCTGGGCGGCGCGTTCCTGATGGCCGGTGTGCTCCTCCACGTCTCGGAGACCGGCTCCCTCGCGTTCGGCGCGATGGAGGCGGACTCCTGGGGCACGTGGCTCATGCTCGCCGGGGTGCTCGTCAACGCCGCCGCCCCCCCGCTTTCGGCGTGGCTCGCGGACGCGTACCCCGAGGCGTCGTGGAGCGGCATGGTGTTTCTCTCCGCGTTCACCACCAAGGCGGCGGTGTACGTCCTCATCCGGGGCTTCCCGGGGACCGAGGCGCTCGTGTGGATCGGGCTCTTCATGATCTTCTACGGGATCATCTACGCCCTCCTCGAGAATGACATGCGCCGGATCCTCGCCTACAGCATCGTGAACCAGGTGGGGTTCATGGTCGCGGGGGTCGGGATCGGCACCGAGATGGCCCTGAACGGCGCCGCCGCCCACGCCTTCACCCACATCATCTACAAGGCGCTGCTCCTCATGTCGGCAGGCTCGGTGCTGTACATGACGGGGCGGCGGAAGTGCACCGATCTCGGGGGGCTCTTCCGGACCATGCCCTTGACGACCCTCTGCGGGACGATCGGGGCGCTGTCCATATCGTCCTTCCCCCTCACCTCCGGTTTCGTCAGCAAGTCGATGATTGCACAGGCGGCAACCGACGAGGCGCTCGCCGTCACGTGGTTCCTCCTCATGGCCGCCTCGGCGGGGGTGTTCCTGCACGCGGGCATCAAGTTCCCCTGGTTCGTCTTCTTCCAGAAGGACTCGGGGCTCCGGCCCCCCGATCCGCCCTGGAACATGCGCGCGGCCATGGTCCTCTTCGCTGCCCTCTGCATCGGAATCGGGATCTGGCCCGAGCCCCTCTACCGGCTGCTTCCGTTCCCCGTCGACTACGCCCCGTACACCGCTCCCCACGTCGTGAACGCGCTCCAGCTTCTCCTCTTCTCCGGGCTTGCGTTCTTCCTGCTGCTGCCGATCATGCAGCGGACCCTCACCGTCACCCTGGACGTCGATCGGCTCTGGCGCCCGGGGGGCGGGGGCTCTTCGGCGGCGGGCCTCGCCGGACGCCTGTTCGCCCCGATCCTCGCCGGCCGCAGCGGACTCGTCGCGCGGGTCGCCCGCGCCGCGGACGCGGTGCTCCACCCCTTCCGTCCGGAAGGGATCCTCGCCGCCGCGCCCCCCATCGACACGATGGTGCGCAACGTCCTCATCGCGCTCCTTCTCGCCCTCGTGCTCGGGTATCTCGCTCTCCGCGAGGCTTCGAGCGCCGGCTTCGAACCAATACCCATGTCCACCACCACCATCACCATCACCATCACCACCATCGAGAGGAATTCATGAAGATCGGAATCAACGTGATGGGCTATCCGGGCGACTGGAACCCCATCGACAACGCGGTCCAGGCCGAGGCGGAAGGATTCGAGAGCATCTGGATGACGGACGGCAACGGGCGGATGGACGCCCTCACCGCGGCCGCCGCCATCGGAGCGCGCACGAGCCGCGTGCGGATCGGCCTCGGCATCGTCCCGGTCTTCAACCGTCCCCCCGCGGTGCTCGCCGCGTCGGCGGTCGCCCTCTCGCACATCGCGCCGGACCGGGTGGTCCTCGGGGTCGGCTCCTCCAGCCAGACCATGATCGAGCGGTGGTACGGGATGGAGTTTCGCAAGCCCCTGACCCGGGTGCGCGAGACGGTGGAGCTCAGGCGCCACTTGTTCACCGGCGAGCGCACCGCGTACGACGGGGAGACGGTCC
>JAJECB010000402.1 GCA_022822245.1 Gammaproteobacteria bacterium | reverse complement strand
GTCTCGAGGCTCCGCCACTCGCCCTTGGCGTTCCGCGTCATGTTCGCGACCACGCAGTGCGTGTGCAGCTGCGGGTCCTGGCTGCGGCTGGTGAGGTGCCGGAACCCGGCCGCCACCAGCCCGTCGGCGCGCTCGCGCGGGCGCCGTCCCGTGGCCGGGTCGTAGCCCCGGGTCTGAAGGAGGTCCGACTCAATCCAGTCGAGGGTTGCTCGTACCGCTTCGTCATGCGCCCGCACCACCCGCCGCTCGCCAAAGACGAGCCCTTCGAGGGAGACCGACTTCGGGGCGGACAGCGTGATGTCGAGCCCGGGACGGTGCTGGTGCGCGCCGTCGCGCCTGCGTCCCAACCGGAGGTCGGTGTGCGGGACGAAGCCTGCGAGCACCTCCTCGAAGCGCCTCGGGCGCACGTGCCCGCGAAGCCTGAGCGCCGCCGCCGCGCGCCCGTGCCAGAAGCTCGCCCGCCGGTGCTCGGGGTCGTTCTTCGCGTAGTACCCGTCGCGCTCGAAGTAGTGCACCGTCGTGTGCGCGGCGCCGAGCGCGGTGACGGTGGCGACCATCGTGCCGGCCTCAAGCTGCCGAGCGAGGCGCCGCGGCGAGCACGGTCGCACGACGGTCCGCAGCGACGGAGGCGGACAATGGAGTGACGGTCCGGCGTTGGTTCGCTCCAGGGGGAACGCGGTCGGTGGGCACAGGCATGGGTGGGGGTGGCCGGAGGATGGTCGCCCCGGTCGCGGTGTCGAGCGGTGACGGAATCCCCGCCACCATCATCCCGGGCGACACGGACGTTGCGTGTCGGGCTCATGCGCGATGTTCATGAACGGCGCTCCCTGCACGGCAGCGTTGTCGACAGCGACGGGGCGTGTCGGACGATGCGCGCGCCGGTGCCGCGGCGTATGCGCGTTCGCCGCCGCGCAACGGCCCCTGCCCATCGCGTCCATCGCGAGCGACCCGGCATCAATCGCGCACCGCCGGAATGGACCGCCATCGGCAAAGAGACAGTGGTATCCTTCACGACGATGTTCAGCCCAGTCATCATTGCGACCGTAGCCGTTGGCATCGTCCTCGCCGCGCTCATCATCCACTCGACCTCCCGGATCAACTCCGCCACCGACAACAGCCGAACCGGCCCGGCGACCAGGGAGGATGTCGCGAACTTGCGCTCGCAGTTCCAGTTGGCCTTCGGGGTCCTCATCGCCCTCCACTTGATCGTCCTCAGCGTCATCGCCGCCACGTTGCTGTAGCATCGTTCAGGAACAGACCGGCCTACTCGGCGCGCCGATCGGCCTGTGCTGGACTGCGTTCGTAACGATTCGGAGTCTACGCCGTCGTCGTCGATGCCAGGAACGACCGAGCCCGCGCCTTCTACTGTTACGAGCATGACGGGTCCAGGCCCTTTCCGACCATACCGCACCGCCTGTTCCTGCCACAGCAAGCCTTCGAGAGACTCGGGCCGTCGATGCGATGGCGCGAGCGCTCGTCAAAACACGAGGCGGTAGCGCACCAGCAGCGCGGCCTCTCGTTCTGATGATAGGGGCGGAACGTCGTGGGCATCCAACCTATCCTCGATTGGGGACACCGCATGAGATCACACAGTCGATCCGCTTGGAAGAAATCCATTGCGACCGACCATTCCTACGGCGTAGCGTCCGAACCCGAGCTCACGAGTTCCTTGGGGGGGGTCGAGGACGATGCGTGAACTGCACTTCGACCTGCTGCGCCTGATGGAGGGTGACCGGCAGGGCTCGCACGGTTCGCGCCGCGCCCGGCGCTATGTCCTCGCGCGCGCGGCGGAGACGCTGCACCGGCTCGGCTACCGGGGTCTGCGGGCGAAGGGGCCGAAGGGCCGGCACATCGAGGCGCTGGTGGCGGAATGGCGCAGGCAGGGTCTCGCCGGATAGTCCGTATACCTGCCACCGCCTCCTCTCCCAGCGATACCCATCGCCGCCGCTCCCCTCCGTCCCATCCGACTGCGACCCTCCAGGGACCTCGACCTGATCCCCAGCCGTATGGTGAGCCGATGGACGTAGACACAATCATGGGCTCGATTTTCGGAGCCCTCGTGTTCATCGTAGCCGAAGTGCTCGCCTTCGCGTTGTCGGTCGCGCACAGAGTGACTGGATGGGGAGGCCTGGCGGCCGTGACCTTCCTGGTTGCCTCGGTCGTGGTTGTCTTCGCGTGTCTGGTCTTCTGGCGCGTCGGGCTGCATCTGCTCGGATCGATGGGCCTTTGGCTGGGATGGTGCTACGTCCTGGTTGCGGGAGCGTTGACCGACTGGATCATCGAGCGAGTCGAGGCACGAAGTTGGAGGGGGGATGCGAACAGCGAGTGGACGAGTGACTGGCGCACGGGTGAGACCCACGCCCGAGGGTGGACGGTCGAAGACGAGATGCTTGGCGAGCAGATCGCCGAAGAGGCGCGTGTACGCGAAAATGAACACCATCTGGTGCGGGCACTGCGCGAGAGCAGGGAGTGGGAGATGCTGAAATGCGCAACGGGCAGAAAAACGAGGAGCAAGATGGCCTACAAACGGCTTGCCCAGCGCTTCCACCCTGACCGTGTGGGGCCTGAGGACGAGGAAGCGGCGACGTGGTGCATGCAGGAGATCAACCGGATCTGGGAGGAGTTGCCGGAGAAGTGAACTGAGTGGTGTATCGGTGTCCTTGGAGCACGAATGCACCGCCGGTCGCCGCGCGCATCGATTCACGCCGAGCGAGGTCACTGCAACCCGCCCCGCAGTACTGCTGGCCCCGATCACAGCGCGAGCAGATGAGCACCTGGCGCCGGCACCGGGCACACAGAAACAGCCGGGCATCGTCCATCGCTCCCCCCGGCGGGGAGGGCTGGACGATCCGCGATCACCGGGCAATACTGTACTCGGAGCCGTACGCAAGTGCGGCCCCTTGCGATCTCACCCCAACGCCACAGCGCCGTCATCTCCGGATCGGCAACATCGATTCAGGTGGGAAGCACGTCCTGGGCAGGTCGCCGGGACGATTCAGTGCGTGCTCAGTCGCCCTTCGCAGATCACGTCAAGACCTGATCTGCACCACTTATACGCACTTCTTGGCAGCCGCCAACAACGAGGTCTTCGCGCCATCGGCGGCTCGTGAAGTGCTGTGTCGGCTGGAGTTTCATTTCGTCCCCAAGCATGCGAGCTGGCTCAATATGGTGGAGATTGAGATCGGGGGAGCACCTGTCAGTGACATCTTGGCACGTCCAAAGCGACTTCAAATGCTCCGGCGGAAAATGTTCTGTCACGCCGTGGACGGGCAGGCCCACGAGCGAGGCAGGCGCGCGCAGCCGCGCCATTTGCTGCTTCCTCGGCCGTTTCCAGCTCCCCCCAATCCGAGTCTCCAAGGTGTGAACGAACGGTTACCGCAAACGTCGAGAGCACAGCCCGGCGCTTCGCGGCCAGAGGATCACCACCCGAGCGGGCGAGCCTGCGGTTGTCGATGGCCTTCTCGCGCGCAGCAGCCAAGCTCACGAGCGGCCAGCGAGACCGGACCGACCACGGACGACGCAGAGATCGTCGGCACGGTGGTGGGGACGATCGGGACGCGGCGCGCGACGGAGTGAGACGAACGTGGTACGCAAGAGAGCCAGGACCGCCCGTCGGCTGTTCCAGATGGGCGAAGATGAACGCGCCAGACGCGTGCTGTGGGGTGGCGAACGCAAGCTGAGCTACCACGGACGTCGCCGGAGCGGCGGGCCTCCCGACCTCCCTCGCGCACTGGGCCTCGCGATGGCGCTCGGGGCCGTCGTCATACTCGCGGGCTTCGTCGCGGTGGCGTTCAACATGTGGCCCGACCTGAAGGCCCGATTCGAACCGCGCGTGGTCTCGCGGGTCACCGCCGGCGGTGCTGCGGAACTCGTCGTGCAGCGCGATCGAAGCGGACATTACGTCGTGTCGGGAACCGTCAACGGAGTCGAAGTCGAGTTCCTGCTCGACACCGGCGCGACTGACGTCGCGATACCACCGGCACTCGCAGAACGGCTGAATCTTC
>JAJECB010000524.1 GCA_022822245.1 Gammaproteobacteria bacterium | reverse complement strand
AAGTTGTCATGACTCGGTAGGGCTAGGCCCAGGGGGCGGGAGGCAGGTATCGAAGTCGGGGCGCGACGCGACGAACGTCCTTGCCGGGCACCCGCCCGGCGCGCAATTCGGGGTGCCGGAGCCGATCGGCCCCGGCCTCCGAAACGAACGACCGCCGGAGCTCCGAGGCGGAGAGCGCCGACGGTCGGTGAATCATTGCGTCTGACGGTATCGGTCTATTCGTCGGCGAGCCACGCGTATCCCGGGAACTGGAGCCACGCCTTGGCCGGAAGCCAGTCCTGCACCTGCTTCATCGAGGCCATCGGGCGCAGCCCGTGCACGAGCGGGAAGCTGCCGCTGTCGTCGATGATGTGCTGCTGGGCCTGCCGGTGCAGGTCCCGCCATTCATCGATGCTGCTTGCCGTGTAGGCCATCTCCATCAGGCGGTCGACTTCCGCATTCTGGAAGCACTGGTTGTTCAGCCCGTTCGGAACGCACTGCCCGCCGTAGTACCCCATGTCCAGGATGAAGTCGGTGTCGTAGCCCCGGTCGAAGGTGACGCACTCGTCGTCCTGCTTGACCCGCATGTAGGCCGCGCCGAACTCGGCGTTGTCGCGTACCCGGATCTCCATGTTGACGCCGATGGCCTGCAGGTTGGCCTGCACGAACTCGTAGGCCTGGAGGGCGCCCGCGACGGGCTCGTTCTCCGGCGACGTGATCACGAAGAACCCGAACCCGTCGGGGTAGTCGGTCTCGGCGAGGAGCTTTTTCGCTCCCTCCGGATCGTACTTCTCGAAGATCGGGAGGTCCGGATCGAACGAGGCGGAGCCGATGCCGTAGAGCTGCGTCGCGGGAATGGCCGTGCCCTTCAGGATCACTTCGGCCAACGTCTTCCGGTCGATGGCCATGTTGACCGCCTTTCGCACCCGCCGGTCGGAGAAAGGCCCGCTCGCTTGCCAGCATTCGATCACCTTGGTGGCGGGCAGGCCGCGGAGAAAGATGTTGAACCGCTGGTCGCCCTGGAGAGGCTCGACCTGGTCGACGGGAATATCCCAGGCGATGTGAACTTCTCCGGCTTTCAGCGCCGCGACCCTCGCCGCCGGCTCGATGATCGGGCGGTAGACCATCCGATCCACGTAGGGCTTCTTGCCCCAGTAGTCGTCGTTGCGTTCCATTACCGTGCGTTGGCCTCGCACCCATTCGACGAGCTTGAACGGGCCAGTGCCGACCGCGTGCTGGCCGATGCCCTCGTTGCCGAACTCCTTGATGGCGGCGGGGCTGATCATGTAGTAGTTGGGGAGGCTGGCGATGGCTTCGATGAAGCCGACGTTCGCCTGCTCGAGCTGCACCTCGAACGTGTGCTCGTCGACCACCCGGGAGCCCTTGAGCCCCTTCAGCACCCCCGTCGCGGTGCTGCCGGCCTGCTGGTCGTAGTACGGAAAGTCCTTGTCCGTCATGCGCTGGAAGTTGAAATGGGCGGCCTCCGCGTTGAACGGGGTTCCGTCGTGGAACGTCACTCCCTTGCGTAGATTGAAAGTGTACGTCTTGCCGTCCTCGGAGACGCTCCAGCTCTCGGCGAGCCCCGGCACGATGGGGTGAAACGGCTCGTCTGCCGTCCAGTCCTTCTCGACCAGTCCGTTGTAGAGGGGCATCAGCGCGTTGTGCTGCGAGCTGCTGATGTACTTCTGGATGTCGAGGTCGGGAGTATCGTTGGTGGTTGCCACCACGAGGGTCCCGCCGGTGCGGGCCTCGCTGAACGCGGCGGAGGTGCTGAACAGGGCGAGGAAACCGAGAAGTGCGGCCAGTACCGCACGGTGATTGGCCATCTTGTTGCTCCATGGAGTTGCAAAGCGCTCTCGCCTTGTAGCAGAGCACCGGAATGGAAGTCAAACCGGTCCCGGGCAGGCTCCGGGTTACTTGAAGTTTCAAAAAATGGCGCGAATTCAAAACGTTATTCTGAAAAACACCGTGTTTTGAAATCGCCTTTCCGATCCGGCATCTCCGACCGATCAATCGATCGTTCGAGCATGTCTGCGGCGCAGCGGCGCCTTGACTCGCGCCCGCGGGCGTGACAACACTCGCCAGTCAGCGCGCCTCGGGTGGCCGCGGTCTCGGTGAGCCCTCGTCCCGCCGGGTCGCCGAGGCAACCGGTCGGGAGGAAGCGGATGGCGAGCGACTACCCCTGGCTCTTCTCGCCCTGGCGGATCCGCCGGACCGCGATCCCGAACCGCGTCGTGTTTCCTCCGACCTGCCCGACCTGGGTGGACGGCGCCGGCGTGCTCACCGACATGGCGACCGAGTACTACCGGGAGCGGGCGCGGGGCGGGGTCGGGCTCATCATCATCGGGGCGTCGCACGTTCACGCGGACTCCCTCGCGGCTCCCCTCCTGACCCCGCAGCTCTACACCGACGAGAACGTCGAGCCGCTCGCGCGCATTGCCGAGGCGGTCCACGCGGAGGGGACGAAGCTCGCCATCCAGCTCTGGCACTCCGGGGTGCGCGGGCTGCCGTTCCCGAAGCAGGACCCCGGCGCGCCGCTCGACGCGAGCTGGTACACGCTCTCCCCGAGTCAGGTGCCGCTCGGAGAGTTCCCCGGCGGATCGACGCCGAAGGCGATGACCGAGGAGGAGATCCTCGAGCTCATCGACGCCTACGCCGCCGCCGCCCGGCGCGCGATGGCGGCGGGCCTCGACGGGGTCGAGTTTCACCTGAGCCACGGCTACCTCCCCTGGCAGTTCCTGTCTCCGCTCTACAACAAGCGCACCGATCGGTGGGGCGGCTCCCATGAAGCGCGGCTCACGTTTCCGGTCGAGGCGATGAACGCCATCCGCGGCGCGATCGGCCGGGAGGCGTTCATGGGGTACCGGATCAACTCCACCTCCTTCTGGCCGGGGGACCTCGAGATCGACGAGGTGAAGGAGATCGTGCGCGACCTCGAGCGGCTGGTCGACCTCGACTACGTGAGCGTCTCCGCCGGCGTCCATCACTCCTTCATCCATACCCCGATGCACTTCGAGGGGGGCTGGGAGAAGGACTACGCGGGTGAGGTCCGCGGGGTGTCGTCGAAGCCGGTGCTCCTGGTCGGCCGGATCACCACCCCGGACGTCGCGGAGGAGCTCCTCAAGGACGGCCACGGCGACGCCATCTGTCTCGCCCGCCAGCTCTTCACCGATCCGGAGTGGGCGAACAAGGCGCGCGAAGGCCGGGAGGACGACATCCGCCGTTGCGTGGCCGCGAACCTGTGCTGGCGGAACGCGTCCACCGGCCAGCGGGTGCAGTGCATCTACAACCCGACGATCGGGCGCGAAGGGGAATGGGGGGTGACGACCCTCGTCCGGGTTCCGTCTCCGAGAAAGCTGCTGGTCATCGGCGGCGGACCGGCGGGCCTCGAATGCGCCCGGGTGGCGGCGGCCCGCGGACATCGGGTCACCGTGTACGAGCGCGAGGCGGAGACCGGGGGGCACGTACGCATCCAGTCCCGGCTGCCGGACCGCGGGGAGCTCGCGTCCGCCTGGACGTGGCTCGACCGGCAGGCGCGGAGAAACGGGGCGGAGATCGTCGCGAAGCACCCCGTGGATGCGGACAACCTCGACGAGGTGCTCGCCCGCGAGGACCCGGACCACGTCGTCGTCGCCACCGGCTCCCGGGTGTGCGTGGACGGCTTTCAGGGCTGGACCGCGGAGCCCCTCCCCGGATGGGAGACGGGGCGGTGCGTCGGCTGGGACGACGTCCTGACCGGGGCGGCGGCCCCTCGCGGGGAGGTGCTGGTCGTGGACGATGTCTCGAACGCGATCGCGCCCCTGACGGCGGTCAAGCTGCGGCAGAACGGAATCGGGACGGTGCGGCTCGTCACCCGCTGGCCCATGGTCGGCATGGAGACCATCGCGGACGTCTACCACGACTGGATCCTGCCGAAGCTCTTCGAGACCGGGGTCGAGATCATCGTCAACCACTTCGTGCGGAGCATCAGCGGCAACTCGGTCGAGATCTACAACGTGCACTACGCCGAGCACGCGCGCACGCTCAAGGCGGACACGATCGTCATGGTGACGGGGCGCCAGTCGGAGAACGGGCTCGCGGACCTGGTCCGCGCCCGTGGCCTTTCCGTGGAGACGATCGGCGATGCGACCGCCCCCCGGGGGACGTTCGAGGCGGTCTTCGAGGGGCATCGGGCAGCCCGCGCGATCTGAGCTGCCGACGGTCCGGGCCGGTCCGGTTCGGACCGCGCCGCGCGGTGAGCGGCGCTCCGTGAAGCCGGGGCGGGGGGCGTGGGAGGATCCCTTGGCGGCCGCCGCACCCCTCGGTCATGGCCACGGCGCCGACGGCGACGGTGCGAGGAGCCGAATCCGGGCGGAGAGGCAACAGCGAGGCAGTCATGATCGAAGTGAACGGAATGGCGCACGTCATCCTCACCGTCAGCCAGTACGACAAGGCCAAGGCGTTCTATTCACGATTGATGCCCGCCCTCGGTCTCAAGTGTGTATTCGACGGCAGCAACATGTGCTACTTCGTCGGAGGGCGGACCGCGCTTGGGCTCCAGCCGTGCAAGCCCGAGCATGCGGGGGAGCGCTTCGTGCAGGGCCGCGTCGGGCTCCATCACATCTGCTTTCGGGCCCGGTCGCGAGAGGACGTCGACAAGGTCGAGACGCTGCTCGACGAGATGGGTGCGCATGTCGTCAGCCCCGCCCGGGAGGGGCCGTGGGCCCCCGGCTACTACTACGTCCTTTGCGAGGACCCGGACGGGATCCGGATCGAGGTCAACTTCGTCCCCGGGCAGGGGGTGCTCGCCGAGGGAACGGAATTCAACCCCGGGGACGACTGGAAGCGGTAGGCCGCGGAGGGAGGGGCGGGAGTAGAATGCGGTCGCGTCTTCTCGCGATGTCCATGCGCTTGCCGGGACGCGGGGCGCGCTGCATCGCGTTTCCGACGACGCGGGGAGGCGTATGGAAGCGGCCGGGAGAGCATCTGGTGGCAGGACGGCGCGCGAACATGGGAGGAAGCCCGGGCCCACGGCCATGAGACCGACCAACTACGAGCTTCTTCGCCGCACGGCGGTCAAGGCCGTCGAGACCTGCCCGGGGGTCGAAGCGGTCGTGCTGTTCGGCTCCCGTGCGCGCGGAACCGCACGCCCGAAGAGCGACTGGGACGTCGCGGTCCTGTCGCGCGCGGAGTCCGTCGTGGAGCAGGACGCGTGCAGACTTCTTGGGCAGCACGAGCGCGTGAACGCGATCGTACTCAGACCGGAGGCGATCGAGGAGAACCGCGATCAGGCATCGAGAATCGAGGCCGCGATCGTGCGGCAGGGACGCTTGCTCGCGGGAGCGTGGAACCGACCGCAGTGCCGCATGGAGCACCTGGAGATGGAATCCGAAGACTTTCGCGGAGATCTGGAGGTCGCGGTCCGGGACATTCAGAACGCAGTCTCGGTACTGTGCGATGCGGCCTTGGACGGTGACGTTTACGTCCCGAACTTGGTGGAGCTCTCGCAGCAGGCGGCCGAGGCGGTCGCAAAGAGCATCGTTGCCGGTCATGGGCTGTCGCCCACCGCGACCCATGAGCTGAACGAGTTGGCCGCGCAGCTCGAGAGCGCGTACCGCGGGCGGCGCGGTGCGGAAGAACGAAGGCGGTACGCCGAAGCGATTCGAGGGTTGAACGGAAACGCGCGGGCCGCCCACGGTGCACGCTACGCCCGAGGGCGGGTCGAGTCTCCTTCGGATACGGTCGAGCGGCTCCTTCGGGTCCAGCGACTTCAGACTCAATGGATCCGCCGGTACGCGGAGCAACGGCCCGACGTGCGGGATTCGGCCACGGCGCTTGGCCGGCGGATCGCGACTGCCTCCCGGCGACTGGAGCAAAAAGAGGGCTTCGAGCAGATCGAGCCTGCCGTTCGGGCCGCAACGCGGATCTGGGGTGAGGAGGGTGAGTCAATCGCGAACGAGTGGGACGAAGCCTGACCGAAACCACAACCGGCTCTCGGGATGGACCGCGCGAGCGTGGAGGCGTTCGCGAGCCTCTTGGATGCCAGTTGGGCTGGGCAGTTACCGAGCGGGCCGCAGATGCACCTCGGCAGGACTACGGCCGCAGTGTTGCAACAATCTTTTGGTGTTTGCTCTGATTTGTCCGGCGTCCAATTTCACGTTCACGACAAACGGAGTCTCTTCAACCCATTTGGCATTTCCGAACGCCTTGCCGGACGGATGAAGCGGCTCCGTATGCACGGTGTACAGCTTCGAGCTCCATCCTATCGGCACTAGTGTCCCAACGTTGGACTGCCGTTCGGTTGTAACCATATGATAAGATTATTATTTTCTTCGTCTAGAGGAGTTTTAGACTTGAATCTCGCCAGTCGGTCCCGCACGGTCAGGCCGTTTCCGCGCCCACAGGACG